>NC_011775.1 GCF_000021305.1 Bacillus cereus G9842 | reverse complement strand
TTAATAAATGGGTTTTAATTCATTAATAATATAAGTAGAAATTCTTAACTACAAAAATATAGAATGCGAAAAATAGATATTACCAGCCAATTATTAGTGTAGTGATGCATCACCAACGATAACCCCCCTACTAATAAAGTATCACTAGTGGATCACCAACCACTAAAAGTCCCCTATCGAATGTGTTGGTGGATTATACTTCGTGGAATCTGTACATAATCTTAAAAAATTAATATAAAACACTTGAATTAGTGGTAATTTTAATTAATGATTATTATTGTAGGGATGCACATGTAAGGGTGTGTGATTCACCAACGGAACGATTCGTGATAAAGGAGGTAAATTTAATGGATGGAATACATGGTCAAACGGATCATAAAGAAAAAATATCCGATAACGTTTGGCAAATTAATGAGTTTTCAAGAAAAGTTGATGTTCACTATAACACGATAGATAGATGGTTTGTAAGATTAGAAAAGAACGGAATACATTACGTTAACCGTGTACAACCAAGTGATAAAAAGGTATATGACCAATTAGACTATGAAATAGCTCTGTATATAAAAGAATATAGAGATAAAGGTTGGATGCTTGATCCTATTTTTGAAACTCTTCCGAATGAGTTTGATTTAAGGCCTTTCCCTGAAGGTGAGGAAGTAAGTAGTACGAATATATTTGATTCTTCTGCAGCATTTAAGGAAATGGAAGAAAAGATTATAGCTAATCTAAAGGATGAAATAGTAGATCAAGCAAGACTACAAGTGAAACAAGAGTTTCAACAGTCATTTAATGAGTTAATTGAAATGAAAGAGCAGATTTTAAAAAGTCTACCAGAACCAGAAGATAAAGCTGCTGTAAGGGAAAAGAGATTTGTAGAGGCGGTTACATTTCATAGAGTACGCGCTGAATTAGAAAAAGAAGCAGCAGCAGAATGGGCAAAAAAGAGTGAAAATGAACGTACAAAAAGAGTTGGTATATTCTTTAAAACGGAAGATACAGCTAAACGAGCGGATTATATTAAAGACTACGTAAATGAAAAATATGAAGAGCGATTAAAAGAAAAATTTGATCTGTAATTCTATGAAAATATATTGACCGCACTTTAATTAAGTGCTAACATGAACGTATTGAATATAGTAAGTACATTATCTAATATAATAAATAGGCTAAGAAAACCCCCACTAACTGAGTTAGCGGGGGTTTTCTATTTGCAGTCTGCTTGCATTAATTGTTTTATTTTAATAACTACGCTTTCTAAATCGCTGCATTTAGTCTTTAAAACCTCGTAATCCTCTTTATATTTATATATTTTACTAACTAACTCTCTGTTTTCGTTCTGTAAAGATTCAATTTGAACATCTTTATCCTCGAAGTTTATCAAGTAACTATTAAGTTCATTTAGATTATGTTCCATTTGTTTAAGAATTGGAGCGATTATAAAGTTTGGTCTAATGCATTGTGTATATACAGGCTCTTTATTGTGACTCTCTAGATCCCTCTTAGGATTTTTATCTTTTATTGATTTATCTATCTTTGCTTTGGATAATTCAGTTGCATACTCTTTGCGTAATTTTGAATTCCATCGAAACCGTGCAGCGCCACTACTTTTGTTTATTTGTTTTGCAATATAGTCACATGCAGCTATTTGAGTGTCCCCCCTTTCAACATATGATAGAACTGTAGTGGCTAATAATAAGTCATCGGCTTTAGTCCAACTGTTTTTCTTTGTGATAGTATTCAAAGTATCAATTCACCGCCTATATATTCTTTTAAAGAGGCATTATTTAAAAAAGATACTTTAAATTTATGAAATAACTCAAAAAAATATACCTATTAAGGGTGCATCACTATTGATACAACAGTACTAATGGTGAATCACTAGCGAACAACTAGCCACTAGTGATTCACCATTAGAGATGCATATGAGTCATTTGAAAATATAATAAGTGCAATTTCATAAGACTGTAAGCTACTGGGACGGGTTATTTAAAGAAATTAATATTTTTTATAAGAGTAGTTAAAATAAAATATGGTATCTTATTGTTAAGTGAAATTGAAATGAAACTAAATAATGACAGAGATTTATTACTAAATAGAGAGTTACTTATTCTTATTAAAGTTATAAAGGAGTATTTATATGAGTATGAAATTAGGAGATATGGATATACCTAATTATATAGAAGCAGAAAAAGTTGTAATTGGGTCAATTTTATTAGAGCCAGATACAATTGAAAAGGTATTACAGAAGCTAGTTGTAAATGATTTTTATAGTAGTAATAACCGAATAGTATTTGAATGTATATTAAGCTTACATCAAGAGAATAGTCCTATAGAGCTTGTTTCGGTTACTACTAAACTACAAGAAATGAATCAATTAGGTAATGTATCTGTAGGATATTTGGCTGATTTAGCTGAAGGTGTTTCTTCTACTGCAGGAATTGATTACTACATAGATCTTATCAAAGATAGCGCTGGGAAAAGAAAACTACATAAAATCGGTCAAAAGTTAGCTCAAGAATCGTATAACTATGAGAAAGATACAGAAGAGTTAATTAGTGAAGCGGAACAACTCTTGACTGATATAAGTAATCAGCAAACTAAAGATGACAGAATGCGTACAGCTTTAGATATAGTAACAAGCACATATGAAAACATTGAAACAATGGTTAATCAAAAAGGTGATTTAACTGGAATACCAACGGGGTACACTGAGTTAGATCGAATGATGAGTGGTTTGAACTCTAGTGACCTCATAATTGTTGCTGCAAGGCCTTCGGTGGGTAAAACAGCATTTGGTTTAAATATTGCTCAGAATGTCGCTACAATTGCTAGAGAGCCAGTTGCAATATTTAGCTTAGAAATGGAAAGTGAACAACTAATGAAACGTATGCTTTGTGCAGAGGGAAATATTGATGCGCAAGCATTACGTAATGGTAATTTAAGTGGAACTGATTGGAGTAAACTAATGATGGCCATGGGGGTTATCTCGAATGCCCCGTTATTTATAGATGATACTCCTGGAATATCAGTTGAAGAAATACGCCGTAAGTGTAGAAAGTTAAAAAGAGAGCATGGATTATCACTAATATTAATAGATTACTTACAACTAGTTACCCTTCTCCACTCAAAAAATGGAGAAAACAGACAGCAAGAGGTGTCTACTATATCGCGTTTGCTTAAGAGTTTAGCTAGGGAACTTAAAGTACCTGTGATTGCATTATCTCAACTGTCTAGGGGTGTAGAAGCTCGACAGGATAAGCGGCCAATGATGTCTGATATAAGAGAATCAGGTAGTATTGAGCAAGATGCTGATGTTATAGCATTTCTATATAGAGATGATTACTATAATGCCGATACAGATAATAAAAACACAATAGAAGTAATTTTAGCTAAACAACGTAACGGCCCTGTAGGTGTCGTAGAGTTAGCTTTTCTTAAGGAATATAATAAATTTGTTAATTTAGAAAGGCGATTTTCTTAATTGAGATTCGTCTTTCTGTTTTTAGTGGTGAATCATTAAAAAGCAGTGAGACACTAGTGATGCACTATTAATAGGTGCGTAAGGTATTGGTGATGCACACTCGAATAATAAAAAAAGACCTGGTTACGTCTTGTGAACGGATCAGGTCTTTTTTTATCGGGTTTTATTTTAGGCTGTCTTCCCACTCTTTTAATAATTCATTATTTAATACTGAAGAATCTTCGATAACGCCCACTACAGAGTTTGAAGCTGTTGTAACAGTCAACTCCTTTGGTTTTAGTGATGCATCATTATCCTGTTGGTTCGGTGGATCGCCAAATAATGACTCAAAAGAAACCACTGTATTATTTTCCTTTGGATTTATAGCAGGGAGTTCTTCAATTGATTCTTCAATAGGATGTACTGATTCATCTATTAGTGGTACATCATTGGTGTGTGGTGTATCACTAGTGATATGCTCATATGGTACTAGTGATGCATCTTCAATGGTGTTTGTTTCTTTCTTTTCTTTTGTAATTGCGGATTGATCAATAATATACGGCTTGTTTGGTACATTATCTTCAGGTTCTACCTCGTTCCATACAATATCTCTGTGAGGAGAAATCTGTTGATGTATATATCGATTCTTTTTCTTCTTTTTAGGCGATTCAAAATCAATATTCATAGATTCTAAAGATTTTTGTTGAATATTTGCCATTACTTTAGATAATTCTTCATCTTTATCATTTGTTTGAATAGAAGGAGTAGGTTTACCCATCAATTCACTTATGTTTTCTTTTATTATTTCTTCTGATTCAGTCTTTATTTTAAAGTTTTTACGCGTTGGCGCTTCTTTTCTGATCTTCATCCAATATTGTGCTGCTTCTTCATCAACTTTCACAGTTGCTTCTTCAAATTCATGTTTGGGTACAAAATTAGCTTTAATAATCTGACCGGAAATAGGTACATTATGTTTAACTATTTTAACAGCACATTCGAATGCATCTTGATAGATAATATCTGAAGTAGATAGAACCTCTGTTTCAGTTTTTTTATAACTTAAGCCGGTACGGTTATTAGGGCTATCCATCATTGCTGAAACTTCCTGTGTGCTTTCACTTTCCTCAAATTTATCCTTTGCTCCAAAAATGGTACTGAAATCAGTTGCATCTTTTTTAGTCGCATCTCCATATAACATTTTATTACGTAGAGCAGCAAGTAGTGTTTCTTTCCATGGTTCACCATATTCTAATTCAAGTTGTGCGGTTGTTTGACAGATTACATTGACAATTGATTTATATTTTCTGCTTTGTGCAGGGAACTTTGCAAAATCTTCATAAATATAATCAGGGAATTCATCGCAATATAATGCATTATATGATGAAGTCATTGGTGGACGACGGAATACTGCATTTTGGTAACAAAGTAATGAAAATTTACCTAGAACATTACTTAAATTACTTAGCTGACCTTTAGCTGTATTAATGAGGAGAATGCCACCGTATTCTAGGAACTTATCAAAATCAAAATCAGATTTATCAAACAGAACACGTCGCATAAGTATATTTTTCCCTATATCGTCTAAAATATTCCTTAATCCTACAACATGTTCAGTTTTGGTATCAATAATTTTGTATTCTCCTTGGTATTTTCCTGATTGTATATATTCTGTAGTCATGTTTTTTCCGAAACCAGAAGTCGCAATAACATAAGCTTTATCGAACCACTCTTTTACAGACTGCATTATTTTCCAGTAATTTTTTGAGTCTCTATCTTTGATACTGTCAATGTCTTTTGGAATTCTATCTTCTAACTTTTGCATCATTCTCCATACGAGTTGAGCGTCATTATACATGTCAATTAAATCTGATAGATCTACTTTCTTTTCTGGATTATGTTCCATTAGCAAATATATATGGTTTTTAAGATGTGTACGCTGAGATTGGTCGAAAAAGAAATCAGCATCTTTTGAAAGACCACTAATAACCATTGCAAACATTTCTGCTACTTTATCTACGGGTCCGTTTAAAATGTTTAAAGATGGAGTATTGGGATTAGTTGGATCTATGTAAGTAATGGCTTCATCAGGGATACCGTGTGCTTTAGCTAGTCTAAGTACTTTCTGACAAAGGTCGTTACTTGGTTCGATTACTGTAATACCATTTAATAATTTCCCACGAATTTCTTCAGAAACATAATTTTTATCATTGTAGAATTTTTTGAAATTGTTAATCATGAAAGTCATGTAATGTAAGTCTTGGTTAATTAGAGGTAATCCTAAAGCAGCTGTTTTACCAGTACCAATAGCACCAATAATAATCATATTTAATGTTCTATCTAAACCAGGTATAACAACCATGACATTCTTTTTATTCGGTCCTAATTCTACATCAGGTTCTGGTATAAGGATCTTACTTTTATCTTTAAATTGTTCGCTTATCTCGGAAGCTATTTTTCTCTGCTTATCATTAGATAGGAATACTTCAGCTATAGATGGTAGTGAAATATTATATTCCCATGTTTTAAATAATTTTATTATTTCTTCCCAATGTGAGTTTACCAACTTGAATAGCCAATAATAAGTAAGTAACAGAAAAATTAATGGGAACGAAAGTATGAATAGCATTAAGTTATCAAAATTGTGGACAACAGCAGCTTGTACTTCGTAATTCGGAACAAATAGCATTTCCTTTTTAAAATATAAATAAGGAATTAAGGTTCTTACAACTGGTGTACTACACGTCCATAAATATTGAAAGGTCATACCTAAAAAGGTGATTCCAAAAACAATATATCGGTATTTTATCTCTTGCAGCTTCTTAATTTTTGTCGATAGTATCCAGGTGACAATAAATAAAGAAAATGCAAAAATTGGCTCTATAAAATATGGAATGCTTAATGGATCGCCAATTAAAAGTGGTATTGAGATATTGGGTAATCCCAATTGAATACACCATAGTAGAATGTATTTTACAAACCCGCGAAAAGAAAAAAGTGCGGATAGTGAGATTAGTACCATTACTGCCCAGTAAATTTTCTGGTAATCAATTTTAAACTTAGAAAAATTCTTCAAATAACTTCATCTCCCTCTGCTGTATATCAAAGAAACAAGGATTAAATTGCCTAATATCATTTTCGCGAATTAATATGACATTTTGTTTAGAAGCAGAAGAGTGAAAAATATCGTGCATTACAGATGTTTCAGTTCCCTCTAATTCCTTAGGATAGATTGCTATTATTTTGGTATCTCTTGGCATCACCAACTTTCCTCTTTCTGAATCGTTTTGTACAAGTAGTTGTGCAACTTCGGATAAATCTTTATAACTATTAACGTTCCCTTCCTGCATTTTAATCACAATTGCATCAAATTCTAATAGTCCTTTTGCATTTTGTTCATCTTTTTTATGGAAATGATATACTGGTAACTTTTTAGAAAGAAAACCTTGATGGTAAAAACCTAATTCTTTTAATGATTCATCAGTGTTTATTAGTGTTGCTGTATATGGGAAGGTAATTACATTATTGAGACGTGAAATTATTCCATTGTGAAATTCTTGTTCGGGTATTCTTTGATGTCTGGTTTTCTCTAAAATTTGATACATTACAGCTTGAATTCTTCGCATTGGTGTAACATAAACTTTTAAATTTGAAGCTGCTAATTCAGGAATGTTCTTTATTAATTCTTTTAAATTAGCAGTTCTCTGTTTTTTTGTACCATGATCAGAAACAGTGGGATATGAATTATCTACTATTGAGAATATAACGTGATGATTAATTGTTGGCATAAGTTTAGTGAGTTTAATATATTTTTTTATCTTAGTTTCTATTATGTTATTTCTTTCTGTTCCAGTATCCACTTCAATGCTCAAGAAATGCTTATTAATACGAAATATCCAATCAGGTTTAAGGTTGTTATCTTCCTCTTTAATATCCTTGAATAAAGGGAAAGGTTGTATTGAGTAAAGTACATCATCCTTTCGGGTCCACTTATCTCTATCACTCTGTCCAAGATTTATATGTGATCCCCACTCATTAGATTCATATATGAAATGTGGTTTATTTGGCCACAATGAGAATGGGTATAAATTATCAATACCGTATTCTTTTATGAAATTCTTAAATACATACGTAATATCGCCATTTTGTCCTAATATCCATCCTTTCCGATTTGCTTCAAGTTCTATAGTTTGTAAGACAACTTCTTTAATACCCAGAGTATGCTCGTATTGCCTTCTACTAATATAAAAGTTCTCTTTAGCGTTTTTAATAAAACCAGCCTGTTCCAAAATAAATAAGCCCTTATCTCCGATAGTGAACATGTTCATTTCATACCCATATCGCTTTTTTAAATAGTAGTTCTCTTTTTTTAGTAATTTAAGATTACTCATTTTGTTAAGCCTATTACGGAAAGCATTATAATTCATTGATTCATTATAAAAAAAAGAATTAAAGGTATAGAGTTGTTTAACAGTTAATAACCGTTGTTCATATAAAAATAGCAATGTATACATATCACTAATTGTTAAATATATACCCGAATGATTTTTTCCGTTTATATATTTTAAAATCCACGTATCTTTTTTCATTGGTCACCTCTTATATACTTTTTTCAAATTCGTGTTTACAGTAGTTTGAATTGATAGAAATTATATTAATAAAATTTTCTTGGTAGCTGTATCCCATTATTTCAGCAACAGATTAGCACTATAAAACATGAAATATATAAAGAAAAATATGGTGTTAAAACATTGATATATATATCTGTTCATAGTGTCATATTATACTCACTTTAAATTTATATTTTAATACCATTTTATAAGTATTTAGTTGCGGTTTTCAGGGCTGTATTAATTGTTGTAAATAGCACTCAATATTACTCTATAAACCTAACCATACTTAGTTTTATAGAGATATTAGATATGTGTACATAAAGTAAATGTTCTAAAATAGGTTTAAGCACACATATCTGAGGTATGTGTGCTTAAACCTATTTGTATATCATTATGTAACAACACCTTGTATAGATCTTATGGTTCATATTCTAATTTTAGTTAAGGTATGAAATGGAACTTATACTCTTAAAATATTAGTGGCTAATCATGAGCTATTTGTAAACTTTCTTTTAAGGTTGTATTAACCATAATTAGAAAAGGATAAAATACAAATTTATTATCAAACAGGTACTTATAAAAATGAGTTAAAACTATCATATTTTAATGGGTGACTATTATGCGTTACCTATTGAAATGTATTTATATCAATGTTTTTGAGTGTGGGGAGATAGTTGCTATAAAATATCTTCAAAAAAGGTATTGGAAATCGGGTGAAAAAGTGGTGATTCTTGTAGTAAGTGTTAATAGGTTACCTTTATTGTAACTAATATAGGTAACGTATTATAAACGTGTCTATTTAAAGGATTTTTGGATTGACAACGAGAATATAAAAGGTTATATTTATAACAGATACTTTATAGGTTACGTATATTGGTGTTAATATGCGTTACCTATAAAAAATGTACATAATAATTGTTTTTGAAATATCTATAGAGGGGGGATAGGAGTGGATGAAGCTTTACACCGCGAATTTGAAAATTTAGCATTCCCTGATGAAATAACTGATTTATATGCAAAGATAATTGTATCTGATACTTGGCTAGGGAATGTACTATTTTTCATTGCACGAAGATTAGAACTTAATAAACAGGCTGGTATGGAAATGTACGGTGTGACTGTTACAGATATCGTAGATAATTTGTCTGTAACAAGACCAGTACAGCATAAAGGCGAAAATAATCAATTAGAGTTCAAAAAAGAAAAAACCAATATTGATCGAAAACATGCGGAAAGAATAATGACAAATTTAAGAAATATGTCTTTATGTTTTTATTCAAGGCCTTCTGGTAGAACGAATTTTTATTTTGTTACAAGTAGAGGTCTGCAAGTGTTGGAAAGAGCTACACAATTAAAACTTGAGGAAAATAATAAGTGAAGAATAAAGGAGGAAATGTAATGTTCGAACAGCAAAAACCTTCAATTCGTTTTTCAATGGTGGGATTTGGCCAAGCTGGTTCTAGAATTGCAAATGAATTTGGTAAATTTAAATTTAATGGGGAAACTGCATACAACGTGTTTGCATTTAATTCAACTTCAAGAGATTTTAGCGGCTTGAATAATATTCCAAATTCGAACCAAGTTAGTATGGATTTAGATGGATTCGGAAAAGAGCCATCCAAGGCTTATCAGCTTTTAAGAAGTACACCAGAACACTATAATCATGTAGAAACGATGGTGGACAAAGCATACGAAACAGCAGAGGAATTATTGATTTTCAACAGTGGTTTAGGCGGAGGTACTGGAACGTCAACTATCTTACTAGCTATTCAAATATTTATAAAAAAATATGTTAACGATGTTATTGAAAAATACACTAGGTTACTATTAGAAGCCCAAGGATTTGAATATGATTCTTTTATGGCTGAATATGGAGAGAATGAGCAAGTAATTTCTGGTTTATATGAAAAAGCTGCTCATAATGCTGAGAGATCTGGAGAATTAAAAAAATTAGGATTAATTCTAGCATATCCTAAGAGAAGTGATGGACCGGGTGTCTTAAAAGAAGTTAACAGATTTATTAAGGAAATATGGGATTTACAGTTAGATCCTCAGAATAGAATTAGCTTCATTTTACCTGTTGATAATCAGAAAGCAGCAGATATATTTAGTGAAAAAAAATCTAAATTAGACTTTAACACTTACAGAGATTACATAAATTATACCGTTGCATCTATGTTCCATGAAATTAACTGTGCTACAAACATTGGTGGTTCTGATGTTACATTTGATGCACAAGACTTTAGAAAATGTATTTTAGAACATCAAGGAACCCTTGTTATCGGAAAAAAAGTATTACCAGCGTTAGATATTAGTAACTCGGATAGCTTGTTTGAAGCGCTAAGTGATGCATGGGAGAATGGTCATACTCTTCATGATAAAATTGAGTGGGAAGTTCAACAAAATGGTTCTATTGCATACAACGAAGTATATAATGTTGGGGTGCTAACTATTGTACAACCTGATGTTGTAAATGATAGGAAAATTAATACTTCTTACTTAGATGAAGCACAAGATTATCTATCAAAGCTAAGATTAGTAGGTGATTGTAAAGTATTCACTGGCCAAATTGAAACTAAAGAAGTAGACAACAATGTTTATGCTTACATTTTTGCAAAGACCACTGCTTTGCCTGAAAGATTATCTACTGGTCTAGTAGAAGAGTTTTTACAGTATAAAGAACGTACCCAAAAAGATGTATTTGTACAAGGTAAAATTGAACAACTAAACGATTTCACAGATCCAGAGCCGAAGAAGACATTCAAACCTAAAGATCCGTTTGCAAATACTATGAATGATGATTTGAGTGACTTATTAAAGTCAGTTCCGAATAATTCAGAAGATAAAGAGAAGAAAGAAACGAAAAAGAAAGAAGATTTCCTAAAAAGTTTAGTTAGTACAGATAATCCATTTGGTTTTTAATTGAAATAAAATTTTATACTTTTTCAAAAGCTCATTAATTGATGATAAATCGATTAATGAGCTTTTTTTATTTTCTTCTTAAAAACTGTTCTGTTGATGAGTATAATACGCAACATATAAATCTGAAGGAGGAATTTTATGGTTTTTCATTTGTTGCCTTTTTGCTTATTCCTTATATACCACGCTTTTAATGTATATATGGATATTAGCTATCGTATAACAAAAAACTATTGGCATTTAGTATTTTTAATAATAGGAATGGGATATTCTTATACCTTCTTAGAAGGTATAGCATGGTATAAACCACTAGCAATTACAGGGTTAACATTATGTGTTGGATTATTGTTGGAGCATTTCAAACAATCATCACCAGGCGACACAAAAATGATGATAGTTACAGCATTGCTATTATCATTGAATCTTCCAGAACAAGGACATATAACTATAGCGGCAGCTGTTATTGTATTTCACTTATCTTTAGTTGCAGTTTTTACCTATGGAAAGTTATTTAAAATGAATGGTGTTATTAATACCTTCAAATATCAAATAAGTGATATTAAAGCATTTTTTACGCCTGGTGTACCTATTAGTAAAGTGAAAATATTTGACTATTTTCCTGGTGCAATAACTATATCTTTAGGCTCAATAATCTATTTCTTCTTAAGTATTTCTTTAGGATTAAGGTAGGGTTTCAATGATTAAAAATAGTAAACAACTACATTTAATGAAGAAGACAGCGAGGTATTTGCTTGCTCTATCTTTTTGGTCACTTATTACTTATTTTCTTATTGAAGCACTAGTACCAGAATATATTTTTGTGCAAATAATAGTTTTGTTGTTATTCTCGGTATCTTTTTTATTTGGAGTAATTATTAAATTGATGACGATGATTCTTGTGAAAAATTGGTATAAAGAGGGTGTGAAACTAAGTGATTCTATTAAATTAGAGTCCTTACTTCTTATTCCAAGTTTATTAAACGGGAACAAAGTAATTGAGCTTCATCTAAAACCATGCGAATTTACTGATGGATTTTATAAATTGAGAAGAAAAAAGAGAGATTTAATTGAAGAATTAAGTAAGAATTTCGAAGAAGACTATAGAAAAATTGCTTTATGGGATAATGATGCACCACTAGTGACTACAACCCATACAAGTATGGTTGCTTTATGGAAAAGAACATCAAAAGAGAATTATCAAATCGTTCCAATTGAGCTTCTAGATCGATATTCAAAGATGAGCTATTTAGAATGGTTTTTTGCTTCATTTGCAATAACAGGAAAAATTTCATTTTCTAGACCGAAGAATTGGAGTTCATATCAATTTTTAAAAAAGGAGTAAAATAATGAAAAAATATTTGCTAATTTCAGGTTTGTGTATAGTTTCATGTTTAGTTTTAAATTGGTTAATCTGTAATTTTGATATGGGTGCTAAACCTATGGCTCCTGCTCAGAGTTCTATTACAGAACAAGTTGAAATTTGAAAAATATTAATTTTTTCAAAAAAGCTCTTAGAATCTATGGGGATTATGAGTAAAATACGCAATAGGAATTTTATGTATACGAAAATATGAAAAGGAGGTCAAATATGAAAAGATGGAATCTTAATTTGCGGAGTAATAGCAATTCAAAGAAAAAATTTAAGCAGGTAGTTTTAATAACAAGTAGCATAACAATTGTTATTGGAATTGTTTTAGGTGGAACTTATATCTATAAACAAGGACAAATAAATAAAAAAAGAAATGAGGCTTTGATTAATCAGCCTGTAGAAAACGACGAGAAAAAAGAAGAAGTAGAAAATAAGGAAACTCCAACACCAGTTGAAAAAGTTGATGAACCTTTAAATAATACTGATGAATCATCAGTCGATGATGGTCCACCAGTGAAGGAAGAACAGCTTGATATGAATAAAGAAAGTACAAAAAAAGAAGTTAAAGAACATAAAGATTCAACGAATAAATCCGATGATATACAAAAAGATAAATCAAATATACCTAATAATAATCAAATTCAAAAGAAAGAAGATGATTACTCTATATCAGGTAAAAACCCTGAAACTAAGCCAAATGATCCTCAAAAAAAAGATATTCCTAAAGGTTCTAATGATAAACCATCAGTGAAGGAGGAGCCAAGTACTCAACCTGTTCCAAAAGATAAAAATCCTGAGACTAATAAACCAAAGGAACAAGAGAAACCAAAAGAACAAGAGAAACCAAAAGAACAAGAAAAACCAAAAGAAAAAGAACCGACAGGACCTTTAATAAAAATTGAGACTATAGGTAAAATAGGCGAAAGTGAAGTTACTGATGGAGGTACTCTGTTTAAAGGTGAGTAGGTACCTAGTTAGGATGTGAAATCATGAGAATTAAGAAAAAAATATACTCAATTTTGGGGATAGGTTGTATAGCCTTGACTAGTATTTTTAGTATAGATCTCCATAAAGTAAAGGCTGATGTTGACTGGCCAATGTATGGTAAAGATGAAATAAGAACAAGACAAATTTATGATCCCGAATTAAAGCCTCCAATTAAGTTTAAAGCGAAAATGGACTTGGGGTGGTCTGTATCCCAAACAATTACTGTAGGTGACCACTTTTATCATGTAGCTGCTGTACCAGATTCAAATAATTTGTTTAATTTACCGAGGGGTACATATCTATACAAAATCCCTGTTAAATTTAAGTATTTTAGTCCGTCTTCACCTAAATCTGAAGTAGCCGCTGACTTAATTAAAAACGGTGCAAGGGCTATAAAGCTAGGAGATTATGTTAAATCGTATTCTCACCCAACTTGGTCTGAAGAAAATCAGGCATTTTATATTGGTTATGATACTAAAGTATTAGCATTTAACAGCAATTTAAAGTATTTAGGTGGTTATGAAGTAGGTGCCAGAATAGTAGGGCCTCCTACTGCGTATCCAGGAGATAATGTAGTAATTGGTGCTGCAAATGGTACCCAAAAAGGGGCAATTCATGGGGTTCATGGAATAAAAGATAATCATACTGTAGGACGTTCTTATAATTTAAGTGAATACGATAATGCTGAAATATCAGGTGCAGTTACTAAAATAGGAAATAATACTGCAATATTTGGTGTTAATCATAGGGCTAGTGTTCGAAAAAGTCCTTTAGCAAGAGTTAATGTTTCAAACCTCATTTATGGTGGACAACCAATTGTATGGACAAAATATGCTCAAACTGGAATACCATCAAATGCTATTTTAGAGGGAGAATTTTTATACCATACCGATAAGTATGGAGGAGTATATAAAGTAAGGGCGTCAAATGGTGAAGTGATTTGGCGTACGGAAATACCAAATGTAACACTTATAAATAACTCTTTAACAATAGATGATAAACATATTTACATTCCTGTTCGAAAACCAGGTAAGGTAGTTGCCATAGATAAGAATTGGGGTTCAATATCTTGGTCAGCTGAGACAGGTAGAGATCGTAATGCTAACTTTTTAGATCCAGCAATAGGTTATGGATATGATGTTGGAAATGATATGACCGCATGGACTACGCCTGCAGGTCAGAAAATAGTGTTTTATGGTGATACCTTAGGTCAATTAATATTTTTAGATCAAAATGGAAATCGAGTAAATATTGCTAAAGACTATAATTCAGGGCGTGAAATGCCATTTATACGAGCTACCTATAATCAAGATATCCCAGAAGATTGGCAATATCAGGGTGCCGGGTTAGCCACTGAAACCAACATCTCCAAAAAGCATTTAGTTTTTGGGGTCAATCATTCAAATAATAGTATGGGTGAACTTTGGTTTTACTCTGTTGGATTAACAAATGATGTGCTTGTTGAATCTGTTAAGGGTGGGGTGTTTGGTAAGAATCAGACAGTTGTAACACCTGTTACAGTTGATAGTGCTGCAACCTCATCTGGGGCGAAGGTTGCTAAAGTTAGATTTTATGTTGATGATAGGCTGGTTGAAGAAAGAAGTGTTAGATTAGAGCCACGTGAAAAAAGAACACTTTATTTTAAGTGGACTACACCGAACGCAATAAAAACTGGTGAGTTAAAAGCCACTATAAATGATCCGGCAGAATTTGAAGAAGTTGATATGACAAATAATATGAAAAAAACATCATATCGTACTGATGATACCATTCCTGAAGGGGTAAATAGTTGTGGTCCTCAGGAAAATATCAATGTTGGGTTAGTAGATACAAGAGAAGTTACTGACGAAGATGGTCGTGTATTTTATGTTGATTACTATGAATTTTTAACAACTCACATAACTAAAGTCGACCCTAAACGCCTAAGAGCAGGTTACGGCTTTTCCTTTGAAGTAGAAACTGAATATATTAATGAGGCACGTAATGCAAGTGGACCTAAGAAAACGGAAGTGTTTTATGACGAGAATGTAAGTTTCGCAGGAAACAAGTCCGTGATGGAAGTAGGTTCTAGGGCTTTCGGACAAAATCGTTATCAAGAATATACAACTTGGAAACTGCCATCTATTTATGTGGAAAATTACTCAGGAAATGTATTTTATGACCCGTTCCATTTAAAACGTGATAAAAATGATAATTTTGTTAAGCCAAGCGGTGAACCAAAATGGTACACCAATTTCAATCGCAAAGATGGAAAATATCCATTTAAAGTAGTAGCATCACAGGCTGGCAAAAACAATTTAACGAGTTGCATCACTACTGATGAAGTAGAAGTAAAAGGTTCACCATTTAATGACTATGTAAATAGATTTGTAGATCCTAATAATCCATTCCCAAGTGGTGAGAAAGGTTATAACTGGAAAGATAATGAATCTAAAATTTTAAAAGAAAAGAATTATTACAATGATAAAGAAAGTGGTGACCATGCTATTAGTTCAAAGTATCTTGATCGTGATGAGATAGAAAATATAAGAAAAATGGCACCAAAAGAAGTAACTAAATCTGCAGTATTTGATTTTATCAGACAAGGACATTAAATAATTAAGAGATTGGGGTGATTATAATTTTCATCCCAGTCTCTTTTAAAAAAATTGTAATTTACTCTTAGAATATGAAGAAAGAATAAGTAAAATGCGTAATGTCAGGATATTTGAAGGAGGGAGGCATAATGAGTAATATAACTGGGTTTGGATTAGGATTACTAATTATTGTGTTGTTAGTCTTTTTTCAGGTGGATTTATCAAGTGTAGACAATATGTATCATGAAAATCAACAGTCTATTGATATAGCAACAAACGATTCTATGTCACTAGCAATTAATAAAGGAAACTTACGTGTAAATGAAGCGATGACAATTGATTTTGAAGTTGCTAACACTATGCTAATTAAAAGTTATGCAAAGAATACAAGTTTCAATTTAAGTAATTCTGCTAGAAGAATAGAAGTACATGGTATGAATTCAGCAACACCGATGTTATCAGTTGGTGCTAGGACGAAACAAGGGAGTTTTACTAAGAAATATTTTGAAAACTGGGGTTCATTCAAGAATGACAGTTACATCAATGCTGTAGACAAAGAATTACTCATCATTGAAGCGAAACATACTGAAAAGCCTCCAAAGGGCGGTGTCTATGATAATGAAAGGTAAGATGATTAACAACAGAGGAATCGGAATATTGAATAAAATTAAAAATTGTTAGTAACTAAAGGAGGTTAAAAAATTGAATCTTGCAAGTAAAAAAGTAATTGCAGGAACTGCAGCAATTGCAGTAGTTGCTGGTGTATGGGGTTACTCCTATATGCAAACTGAATCAAAAATTAAACCTGTAAAGGTAGTTGTGACAAAACAGGATATCGCACCGCATACTAAAATTACTGCTGATATGATTGCAGAAAAAGAGTTCCCGGTATCAGGTATTCCACCAAAGACAGCTTTAAAGAAAGAGGAAGTTTTAGGAAAGTGGACAAAAGATGGATACGGGATTGCAGCTAATAGCTATATGAACTCTACAAAATTAGCTAAAGAGGAAGAGTTAACAGATGCTGGGGTAATTTCATTAAAAGAAGGTGAACATGCTTTTACTTTACCAGTTGATATTGAGACTAGTAATGGTAATGCAATTGTGCCTAATACATATGTTGACTTATATTTAGCAGCTAATCTTGATGCAGAAAAGTTAGGACAAGCTGTTGGTATTCAAAATTTAGAAAAGAAATTTATTAGCCCAACGGTTAAATACTTTGGCCTGGCTGCGAAAAAAGTAAGAGTTATTAGTGTAAAGGATGGTAATACAACAGACGTATTTAATGCATTACCAAACACAGAAAATGCAGATGGCTCTAAGCCAAGTAATATTGATCGACGTCAGGCTCGTTTATATACAATCGCTGTGAACAAAGAAACGTTACAAATACTTAATAAAGCAAAACTTATCGGTAATGTAATACCTGTTACTAATGGACAATCTTATGAAGATTTAGTTAAGGATAAAAAGGTATCTAAGTATACTGATGAAACTACACCAAATAACATGAATAGTGAAGCTTTAACAAAAGACCTTATTGAGAAATTGTCTTATGATCCAAATCAATATTTTAAAGTAGATGATAAAGGTAAGTTAATTAAAAAATAGTGATTTAAGAATTTTATTGGTTGAGCTAGAAAGTAAAACACTTTTTAGCCAACCATATCTGATAAATTAATTAGACATTAGAAAGGGGTATTAATAAGTAATGACGACAATGAAAACATTAGCCTTTTGGAGTAACTATATTAATGAAGGAAAGAGAACTATTTCTCAATCTGTGGCAACAACCTTAGCAGAAAACGGTTATAAAGTCCTATATGTAGAATTAGATTACATGCATCCATCATTTGCAATTTCAACAGGACTAACACACCCTAAAAAGAACATTTTTAAATTGATTGAATCAAGGGAGAATTACTCGATTTCTGATTATATAGCAAAAAAATCGGATGTAGAAATTACTAATGATGAGCTTCGAAAAATTGTTAGTAAGGTACCAAACAACTTGAGTTTTCTATCATTTCCAATTGCATATGATTTTGAGGAATTCCCGGTTATTGAGGATCAATCATTTATTAATACATTTTTGACAGCAGTACAGGATTGCAATTATGATGTTGTGATTTATAATCTTCCAAATAATTTAGATGACTTATTTACATATCAAGTAATGTTGGAAGCAGATAAGGTATTTCATATTATATCTCCAAATGTGATACGAATGAGAGATTATAAAAAGACAAAGAAAGTCTTAGAGACTATTGGTTTTGATTTAAATAAATGGCATACAATTTTAAATAAATCAAATTTAGGCGTTCAAGTACAAGCTTATGAGAATGTATTAAATGAAAAAATCTATTTTGAAATTGGAATAGATCATAAAAGAAATAATGCAGAATTAAATTTGGAAATTGGTTCGGAAGCAATTAATAGTGATGTAACAAGATTAATTGAAGAAATTGGTTATACAGTTGAAAAACAAGCAATTCTTCAAGAAAAAAAACGTTGGCCGTTTATGAAGTAATCATAGTTTGAAAATTATTTAAAGGAGGAATACCTAGTGGGAGCTGCAGTAGCAATAAAGGAACAGGAAGAAAGATTTGTAACTAGTGTATCAAACAATTTACCACCTGAAGAAATAATGCAGATTTTAAGAAGATTGAAACCTAAGTCAATTAACAAAATTAATTTAGGAGTTACGACCTATTCAAGTGTTTTAAAAGATAATAAAAAATATGGGAAAATGACACAAGTACCTATTGATGTAGTAAATTCATTGCGTGAATATCTAATTGCTAATTATAGAAGCGTGTTAGAACAATCATTTATGAATCCCAAAAAACGAAAAGAATTAACAGATATTATCTCATTATATATAAAAGATAATGCATTAAATTTCCCTGGTATTTCAGCAGGAGAATTAATTAATCAGCTTGTAGATGCTATTGCAGGTTTAGGCCAAATACAACCGTTAATAGATGATCCAGAAGTAACAGATGTATACATTAATGCAATTAACGATGTTGAGGTTGATAAGGTAGATGGAAGAACTTATCGTACGAACGTGAAGTTCAATTCTTTAGAAGAAGCGATGGAAATAGTTTATAAAATTATTAACTCTACCAGTGAGACATTGAATGCAAATAAACCATTGGCAGATGCAGCATTAGGAGTTCTACGTGTAAATATAGCAAATGAGTCAGTTTCTTATGAGACAGGTATTACTGTCGCGATTCGTAAACCACAAACTAGTATTAAAGTTACTAAAGAGACATTCATTGAATCGGGCCAAGCTAGTGTAGAAATGATGCAAGCTGTTAAGGCGTTTGTTGAAGCAGGATTGAATATTATAGTAGTCGGTCCAACAGGTACAGGTAAAACACAAACATTAAGGGTAATTTGTGGTGAAATTCCAAATAATGAACGAACGTTTGTATTAGAAGATGATCCAGAGATGTTTTTAAAAACCCTATATCCAGAGAAAAGATTTGTTTCATGGAGATGTCGCAAAGATGATAACGGCGAATATACGGTAGATTACGGTAGATTATTACATAATATGTTACGCCAAAACCCTAACCGGGCCGTTGTAGGGGAAGCTCGTGATAAAAGCGCACTTAATATGTTAAAAGTTTTTAATTCTGGTCATCCAGGCATGACGTCTATTCATGGTCCTAATGCAATAGAGGCTGTACGCCGTCTAATCAATATGATTGAAGAAGGTGATACGAAATTATCATATGACGCTATTGGAAGACTTATTGCATCCACAATTGATATTATAATTTTCCAAGATAAGTTACCAGATCGTTCTAGAAAATGGAGTGAAATATTAGAATTAACAGATTTCAAAGAAGGTGAGGGTGTATTTAATACACTTTACGCTTTTGAAACAGAAAATATCATTAAAAATAATGATGAAGTCGAATTGATTGAAGGTAAGCACAAACAATGTGGTTATTTAAGTAAAGAAACAGTTAAAAAAATACGTAATAAAGCAGTTGATATGTCACTTATAGACAATTTAATTTCACCTGAAATACAGGAGGGGAATTAGGTTGAATATTATTTCATCTATCATCCTAGCTCTAATAGGAGTATGTATTTTTATATTAATAGCTACATTCTTCCTTAAAGATAAACGAAAAAAGTACACTGCTGAAAATATTTTAATAGACTTAGAAAACCAAAAAGCTCAAATGGAGAAGAGGTCAAAAGAGGAACAAAATATAGATATACCATATACGTTCCTTGATAGCTTTTTCAATAATTTTAGTTTTACTGAAAAAATAGCACCATCTAACGTTATAGCAGAAGCAAGACGCTATGAATGGTTTATTGGAGCAAAAGAGTATTGGACTATTTATATTGTGGGAAGTACATTGTTGACGGGTTCTATATTCTTAATGTTAAACGGTCATATTGGATGTGTGATTGGATACGCATTAGGGTTTTATATTCATCGTTTTATGTTACATGTACATCGTAGAAAATATAAATTTGTTGAAAATGATCGTATAAGTATATATATGAAAACAATGACAAATTCCCTACATATTTTAGGAACTGTTATTGATGCTATTGAAGAGGTAAAACCTCTAGTTCATTCATCAATTAGGGAAGAGTTAGATAAGGCTACATTTAAATTAAAACAAGGTAAATCTGTAGCAGAAGCACTGTCATCATTAGATAAGAAATACCCATATAAGGAATTAATGTTTTTTCATGAAATGTTGGATGTAGCTGATAAAAATGGTGGGAAAAATACAGAGGCTCTAGAATCGATAGCTTTGGACTTTGAAGATCGTAAAGTAAAGCAAATGCAATTATATGCTGAAACTACTCAAGGTATGAAGGCTTTTAGGAATACTGCTGCAATTGTAATTGCGTTACCTTTTATATTTAAGTTTTTTATGCCTCAAGCATATAGTATTTTGATGAGAACTCCATTAGGTTCAATAGTATTTGTTTTTACTTCTTTGATAATTCTGTATTGTTATACACGCCTACAAAAGTTAGCTGATTGGAATCCAGAAGAATAAATTTTAAAAAAGATTCATTTTGCTCTTAAAAATAGAGGAGAGAATTCTTATAATGTGCAACATGGATTAAAAAGGAAGGAGGGATTATTATTCAAATACCATTGTTTGTGTATATTTTACTAGCTGCAATAGTTTTCTTTGCTGTACTTACCCTCACAAGTAAAAAGGGTAGTCAAAATAATAATTACTTAAAATTTGTGGAAGAAATCGAGAAAGAACAATCTCAATCATCACAACAGACACAATTAGAAAAGTACTTAACACCGCTATTAAAATTAACAAATAGCAAAATCAAGATTTCTGCCTCTAAAGAAGAAGAATTAAGAAGGAAATTTAAAGAAGCCAATATGAGTATGGATCCTGCTAGTTTTTATATGTATAAAATACTCTATCCAGTAATATGTTTTATATTCTTACTCTTTATAGGAATGGCATATGACAATACGATTATTTTAATTATGGCAGTGGGGTCAATTCTTACCTATTTTTATCCAGACTTTAATCTTAAAAAGAGATTGAAAATAGCAAGGGAAAGAAGGAAATTTGAACTTCCTAGTTATTTAATGCCACTTGGAGTACGGTTACAAGCTTTCACTACATATGATGCTGTGAAAGGCTCAAAAGAAATGGCAGGACCGTATCTTAGACCTTTTGTTGAAGAATTAATAATTGAGATGGAAACATTTCAGGGGTCTAATAAGCCATTCAAAAATTTCGCTGAGAAGCTGGACATCCCGGAAGCTCATACCTTTGTAATAGCACTACAACAAGCGATTAATGTTGACCCTGTAAAAGGTAGAGAAATTATTCAACAACAAATTGATGTTTCTAGAAAATTACGGGATCAAAACTATAACGCTCTAATTTCAGCTAGACCACTGTTAATGAATAAATACAATGTAGTAACTGTAGGATGTATTTTAATCGTACCATTTACAATAGTTGGAGTTACATTAGTATCAGCCTTTAGTTCAATCTAATTTGTCGAGATGTACATATTCAAGGGGGTGTTGCTCAAATTTAATTTGGCCCATATTAAATTTCTATATTAATTCTAAACGAAAAATAAAAACTAGCTAATTAAAGGGAGCATATGAAATGAAAAATAAAATGTTAAAAGCAAAAGCATGGTTACAAAATGAAAAATCACAAGTTTCAAACGAGTCAGGAATGCATAACTTATTCGTTGTATTATTGGTAATTGGTTTAGGAGCATTAATCTTCCCACAAATTAAAATCGCATTTACAAATATTATGAGTAAATTTACAACAGCAGCAACAAGTGGTTCTTCTGACGTGAAAGTTAATGATCCAATGGGTAAAGCATCAGGATGGAGCTTATAAGCGTCATTTAGTTAAATGTAAAATCTACTAACTACTATTAAAAGCCTTAGGGGGAATACTTGGAATGAAAAGTAAAATGTTAAAAGCAAAAGCATGGTTACAAAATGAGAAATCACAAGTTTCAAACGAATCGGGAATGCATAACTTATTCGTTGTATTATTAGTAATTGGTTTAGGGGCATTAATCTTCCCACAAATCAAGGTTGCCTTTACAAATATTATGAGTAAATTTACAACAGCAGCAACAAGTGGTTCTTCTGATGTTAAAGTTAGCGATCCATTAGGAAAAGCATCAGGATGGAGCCTATAATTATGTATAATACCGCGTTAAAAGCAAAAGCATGGTTACAAAATGAAAAATCACAAGTTTCTAATGAGTCAGGAATGCACAACTTGTTTGTTGTGTTGTTAGTAATCGGTCTTGGGGCATTAATTTTCCCACAAATTAAAATTGCATTTTCAAATATTATGAAGAAATTTACTACCGCGGCAACAAGTGGTTCATCTGATGTTAAAGTGGACAACCCATTAGGTCCAGCTAGTGGCTGGGGTGGAAAGAACTAAATAAGGCCTGGAATTATTAAAACAGCCTTTTGAAGTTAAAAAAGCGATCTCTATACTTCTTTAGGGATTGCTTTTTTTCTATCAAGCAAAAAGGAGATGAGTATATTATGTCAGAAACGCTAGCTAAGGGGCTTACAATGATAATGTGGTTGTTCTTTATCCTAATAATTGCTGAATTTATTATGTATAGTGCATATTATGTTAAAGCTCAAAATACAGCTTCAAGCACGCTTAAAATCGCAGAACGAATGGGTGGATTTCAGTACTCATATAATCAGCAAAAAGTGGATGTAGAACCATATTTAAAAAGCCAACTGAATGAAAATCATATGTATCCTGATCATTGGTCTTATCAATTTACAAAAGGGAAAGTAGAACATAATACTCCAATGGAAATTGCTATTAAAGGAAGTTATGAATTCCAAGTGTTCAAATTACTTCCTATTAATTGGGGATTTGATACTAAGATTCCTATTAACGTTAAAAGAACAGGGATTGGACAAGTATTCTTTAGATAAAGGAATGGTTAGAGTGAAATTAAAGTTTCTCATTACATCTGTTGCGGTTATATCAGTTGTTTTTGCTAGTGGTTGTTCATCCTCGCGCCTAGATTCTAGTGTTGATGAAGCTAAAAAGGAAGCTAAGCAGGAAAAAGCAAAAGATAAAAATTTAACTTATGATGAACAAATTGAAGAATGGAAAAATAAATATGAAAAACAAGCAGTGGATGTAGATAAAGTCTTAAAGGAAAATCCTTATAAAGAAGTACGGAAATATGGGAAGTTAGATTTTGAAGTTAGAGATTCTTATAAAGATCCTCAAGAATTTGCGAATTTTGCAGCACGAACGCAATATAGGTACTACAGAGGAGAAATTAAACCTGAAGACTATCTAAATTTTATATATGATTATGGTTCAAGTTATTTAAAGAAGAATCTTGGTACAGGTAATGTAGATGATGATTTGGAAGCTGTGAAAAACCTTCAAAAATTAATAAATCCTACTGCTTTAGATTACGCAGATTTTGAGTTATCCGAAGTGAGCTATTCAGAAGAAGACCAAAATATCGCTTATGTATATCGTAAAGTTTATACAGTAACAGGAGCCGAAAAATATTTTAAAATTACATTACATAAAAGTAAAGACGACACCTGGTTATTGGGTGACGAAGAAGCAAGTCCTCCAATTAAGTTTAATTAAAGCAATATAATAAGGAAAGAAAGAGGTAATTTTTATGGATCGAGGCACAGATGCACAGCTTTCAATTGAAAATACTGTTTTAGAAGGAACGGGAGCTACAGAAGTATACAATGGAGAACTTACTGATAAGGAAAAGAACCTTTTAAAAGAATGTAATCTTCAATTAAAACATCTATGGGAGCAAGATGATTTCAAGAACAGGTTTTTGAATTGTTTTCAATTTTACTATTATAAACTAGAAAATAAGGTGAAGGATCCTTCAATTAAACATCAATTAAAAGATTACTTCTATGAGTACCTATCATCGGTATTGTATCAGGGGTACTTTATAGGGAAACAATTTGTATCTTCAGAGGACATTCTTGTAAAGGATGACCATTTTGTGCAGCCAGATGGTATTATTCTTCAACAAATTCCAAGTATGATTGAGAGGGCTACAGATGGATTAATAAAATCATTAGAAGATCACAATACTAAGAAGTTTGAAGAATGGATCTTAAAAGAGAATAAAAATATATTAGGTAGTCTTGAACAAGTTAAGGTTGATATTGCTTGTTTAGGAGCATTTTATGCATTTAAAAATGAAAGAAAAAGTAGGTCTGTTGAAATTAGGGAAGAAGGCAAATATGGTATTCTTCATCGTGTAGATGATGTCTTATTTTTAAATCCCCAGTTGTATGCAATTTGTCTGATTGGTAATGATGATTCTGAATTGTGGGAAATCCATAAGTGGTCAAGCTTTAAAGTGAGAGATACTAAAATGGGCGAAATCCAGATAATGAAGTATTCCAGTGAAGAAACTAATTATGCTCATTCAAATTTTGTTATGTATGAAGGTGTAGAAAATATAAGTTCTCTGTATGATAATTACCATGTTAATATTAAATTAAGTGAGTTTGTACCTGACAAAGAAATTTTCCCAATCCAGGCACAAGTATATGAGCAAATGGTCAAACGAACAAACACATTATATGAGAACATTATCATGACACTAACGGTGTACACTTCAAATACAATGTTTCAATATAATCCTAATAAATTTGAATAAAAAAGATAGGTCACTCATATTATCCTAGATAATATATGACCTATCTTTTTATTTATATTTGCGTTTAGTATTGTTAAATCAAACTTTTTATAGGTAACTAATATAAGTAACGTATATACGTTACGTAAACTAGTTACCTATTGTTTCTTCCTGGATAGCTTTAAAGATCTCTAAGTCTTCTTCTGTAGGTAGAGGAGATGGAGAGCTTGAATTATCCCTACTATTGAATACTGTGTAATGATTTCTAATGGTGTCTGTAGATAACAGTTCGTTTATATAGCCTGCAATAACTAGTGCAGCATATCGGTTTGTAATAAGACGTTGTGGTTCACTTTGTAATAATGAACTACAGGATTCACTTGGTTTTAACTCATCTGCAGCTTCTATTAATAAATTTGGAAAGACTTCGCAAACAGGTGGAATAATTGTTTTACCGTTTGCTCTAACACCCACACAAACCTGTCCAATATATCCGCTTTCTATGTATCTTTCTTTTTCTTCAATAGTCCATGTAGACATATCGGTTAAAGTTTTATCTTGGGGAATGGTTCCGCCTTCTACTCCAGCATCTATATATATTAAATTTTCAACTTGATTAAAATATTGGTTAATTAATCTACGTGTAAAGTTATTATCTACGCATCCTATAATTACATTAAAAGTTATCTTATATCTATAGTTATCAGTAGGTATATAATTTGTACATTTTACTATTTCATTTAGTTGTTCTAGAGTCTCAATATAATGTGAATCGTGTATACTAATTCTCATATTATACGCAACTGTATAACGTTCCTTTAGCACGGATGCCTTTGTTTTTCCAATATCTCTTTCAATAAATAATTGATTATTTAAATTCTTATTTTCCACGATATCAGGATCAATTAGAAAAATTTCAGAGTTAGGGCTAATAAGTTTACGTATTTGAGTAACGTGTTGAGCTACATAGCCTCCAGTTCCTCCACATCCAAGGATAAATAGTCGATAGTTTACATCTGTTTTAGATGGGTCAAAATCTGTTAAATGATCTAGGACATGATAAATCTTTTTCATTTATCTTTCCTCCTCTACAACAACTTGTGGTGTCATTGAGGTAGCTATTGTTTCCCTACTAATAATTTCTATTGGATCCAAATAATCATATTCTCCACTGTCTCTATTTAATATACGTACCGTGATACTAGGGAATAAATTTTGTATATCACCAATAATTGCATAATATAAACCTCTAGATCGGTCATGTTCATTATCTATTTTAGATGGAATAGGTGAATAAATATGATGGGAATGAATCTCCATAACTTTAATCATTTCGCAAAAAATTAAGGCCTCTTTTGGAGTTAACTCATTTACTTCAATTAGTGTATGAGTAACTCTTTGACGAGGTATAAATAATTTATAACTATTAGAAGATAAGTCATAATATATTTCACCTTTTACTTCCACACTGAATTCATTGCTAAAACTCCTAGCCAATTTAATAAAATCACATATTAATCTCTCTGGTATAGTAATTTGTTTCTGATTTTTTTCATTTGATAAATATAGTCTATTTCTTAATATTTTTAATTGAAAAACACCTTCTGACTCGTTAGGAGCAGAAGGTTGTTTTTCATTCAATCCATTTTTTTTCCCTGGTATATGAGGAATTAATAGGTTTTTATTTTTGATATAAATTATTTTAGCTATTGAAGGGTCTAATTCAGGATGCTCTTTTTCTAAGGCTTTAAGGATATCCTTTTCGGTTATTGGAGAGATAGATCCTTTTTTTGTTAAGCCCTCTGTAATTTCTTTAACTGTGAATAAAGAGATAAGATCTGTATTTTGACCTTGATAACGAATAGCTGTTTTTACATCTATAACAAATGACTCTTTCTTTTTGGTAGATGCTACATCTTTCTTCTTATCGGGTATACTCTCTTTATTTTCCTTTATTGTTGTTAAAACAACAGTACTTGATTCTTCCTGTATTTCTCCGGTTTGTAATTCTAAAGTTTTAGATGATTCATTAGGTTTATCGGATTCATTTTTAGTTTCAAGTGATGATTCAAGTTTGTTTTCCTCTTGTATTTCCTGTGAAATGTGTATTTCATTGTTTATGATATTAGATTCCTGTACATTAACTTGTTGTGAACTATTTTTATCCTCAAGTGTTAATTCTAGTTTGTTGTCCTCTAATTGTTCTTCTTGAGAAGTAGTTGAAATATTAGTAGTTCTTACCTCTTCAGTATTATTTTTATTCTCTTCTTTTTCAATCCAATCAAATAGGTTCATTATATTTCCTCCTAGATTATATCTTTTAATTTTAAATTTCCTTCATAAAGCCATTCTTCCGGGAAGGGTTTCCCTTGTAAATTCTCTAATAACTTATCCAGTGAATAACTACTTATATTACTGCCGTTATAGTAGTCATTAGTAAATACAGTCTGGAAAAGAAACGTATTGTGTAAATTCTCTATTTCCGTAAAATTTTCAAATAAATATGTACTATTGGTTCCGGTACACATTTTCCCATTACTATCAACATTTGAAAGTGGGAATTTATATAATCCAGTATTTTCTTCAATGCTAGAAGTACCTTTAAGTGAATATAGGTGAATTCTATTTAATTGAAATTTATTCTCTGCTATTTCTTGTATTGCATATTTAATTAATAGTCTTGGAAGACCAACTTCTATATAAGCTGTATCATCATTAAATGCTTTTATATCATAATAGTCAGCAGGAATATCACAAATGATTTCCCAGGTTTTATTTATGGTGCTAGTTGTGTATTGAATACAATTTCTAGGAAGTAATGTAGACTTGTAAGTATCATTGTCCTTAAGCACATATGATCCCGCGACAAGGTGAATAAACTCCTCTAATGATATATAAAAATTATCTCTTTCTATATTGTTATCTATTATTTTTAAATTGGACTCATGTAATTTATCTGATTCATCAGAGAATGAATATATAAATTTCATTGAAAAACCTCCATCCATTCTTCACAAAATGTATGTGCTGTTGAAGACAACGTATCATCATATACATAATGTTCATCTAAATAAAAAATTATTATTTGATTAATGTTAACAATTCTTAAACCATCTATTTTAAAATCTTTTAACTTCTTTAATTCATCACAATTACTTTCTTTAACTTCGCTCCATAAGCAGTATCCCCTTAGAAATGAGCCAATAATTCTTTGAATATCTAGTAAATTTAATGAATATTTTTTATGTGCAGATTGAATTAAATTTTTAAAATCTAAATCACTTGGGTTACTTGCATAAAAGTATTCAGTATTTTCTATAACGAATCTTTCTTTTAATAGGCCTATAACACCCTGTAAGAAAACTTCGTGACTTTCATCAGAGGAATGACCATACTCATAGATCAAGTTAAAATGCTTAAACGCCTCTTTTTTAACTCCATTGTTAACAAATGCGTTTATTACCTTAAGAGAATATAATGTGTCCAACATTAAAGTGACTTCTTCAGAGTCTCGAAGTATCATATGAATATCTCCTCGGAATCATTTATTCTATAAGTCTTCTTAATATCGTTCCTTAACAAAGAGGAAGCCGCATAATATTGATTGTCTAGTTGGAAAATTAAATTTTCACGATTTACTATTATTAATGCTTCATACAGATCCATAGTAGGTGCTACGTTTGGGTGAGATACTAGTTCTTCTAATAAATATTCGTTATCTCCGTTATCAGTTAAGTATCCATGCACTTGTTCAATAACATCATCAATATCACGATCTGTAAAAGTAGTGAAATCTATATCGGAAACATTATCTTGGTTAAGTAAATGAGTAGCTACTTTTAGTTCACCAGTAGAGTACTGGGGGGTTTTATATAGAAATTTATTATTAAGTATGCTATTCATAAACTTTTGACCATCAAAAATCTTTTTCATAATACCTTTCCTCCTAAATATAAAAAAAGAGAAGTGGTATTACCTTCTCTTTTACTTAATCATCCTATTCTTATTGGCAACATGAGCTTAAAATCTTCAGTATTCATATTTCGAAAAATTAATGGACTTTGTTCAGCAATGAACCCGATCTTTACAACATCATCTTGCATACTTTTCAAATGTCTAAGCATATAGTCTATGCTAAATCCGATTGAAATAGGAATTGTCTCTCCATCTATTTCTATTGGGTTTTTAACGATGACGTCTCCTAGAGATTTATTATTATTTGATAAACTAAACTCTTTTGAGTTTAATTCTAATTTCAATAAAGCTGCTGACTTAGGATTGTTCATTGAGCAAATAACATTTACCTGCTCCAGCGAATTAATTAACTGCAATCTATCCGTAGATATAGTTGTTTTAACTTTTTTCTCAAACTCCATAAACTTCACAACATCAGGATATTTACCCTCAATTATTTGAGTTTTGATATGCAAATCTTTCGAACGAAGGATAGCAGAATTACCTTCAAAACCTAATTCTATCTCTTCTTCTTCAAACATCTTTATTGCATCATAGAGCCATTTAGAAGGTACTATACATGAGTAAAGTAACTTTTCTTCTATGTTGTTATCAGTTGTTATTGGAATAGTACTTCTAGATAGTGTATTTGCATCTGTTGCAGCAAATGCTATCTCTTTATTAGTAATTGAAATTTCTATCCCTTTTAATTGAGGTTTAGAGTGATTTTCGGCAGCACAATAGTGAGTAGCCTCTACAGATCTTTGTAATTTTTTTAGTGATATAGTAACAAGAAACTTTAAAGTCTTAGTAGTGAAATCAGGATAATCATCAGCAGATAACGTATTAAGACTGTAATTTGTTTTCCCACTAGAAATATGAAGTGAATTATTATTATCTAAGGTGAAGGATACTGTATCATCAGGTAGTTTTTTTACTATATCGGTTATAGTTTTAGGAACAACTACTTCACCCTCTTGTACTATATTAAAATTGTTGGTTTCTGATATAGTACTAACGATTGTATCCTCTTTATTGCTTGCTACAAGTAGTAATTCATTAGAAGTTGCCTTTAAATAGATACCACATAAAATTGGTAATGTCGTGCTTCGTGCTGAGTATTTACCAACCTTTACTAAATTATTAAGCAGTTCTTGTTTGTTAATTGTAAATTCCATAATTATCTCTCCTTATTTTTAAATGCTTTATTCGATGCAGTAATTAAACATAATAAAACAATATTCAGAACCCTAAAAAACACAAAAAAGCCCTTGAGGGTAACGGATTGTTAATGAATTCCGAAACCCCAAGGGCTTAAACTGTTTTTAGTAAAAAATAATAAATAAATATTGTAATAAGCTCATTATAGAGGGAAGTTCGTATCATATCAACAATTTTAATTAAATTAGTCTTAAAATATGAGGTTAAAATGAGTATCTTATATGGTAGTAATACTATTTAAAAGGGGCTGTAATTATATGGATAACAAATTGAATTTAGATATAAGACCAGTTAATGATATTGAAAAAATTATTTTATTTATGAGGAGATACAATTTATCTAATGTAACATTTGCGAGTAAGTTAGGTATTACCCCTAACTATTTATCAGGTGTAATGAATGAAAAATATCCTTTAAATGCTAATCTTATTCGTCGGTTTAATGACATTGTTGCAAAAGAGAACTGTATAGAACAGTAAATAAAGAGGGTGAAACTTTGGACGTAATCATTCAAAATACAATTGATGAAGAATTTAAGGAATTTATGATTGAGGTCCTGGAAGAACATTTTCCGAAATGGGACTATGAAGAATGTAGTATTGATGATTTAGAGGAGCCAAAAGAAGATGTAAAAATACTGATTTTAAATGTGAATAGTAGTGATCAAGATTATATACGATATTGTAGTTTAAAGCAGATGTTTTATAGTGACGTCCAACACTTCATTTTAATAATTGAGGATATTGACGCTATAGAATCTCTTGATAAATATCAAGATCCGGTTTTAAAAACTATTTCTAATGATGAAGAGCAATTTAGATTATTAATTTCAGAATTGAAACAAGAAAATATAAATAGTTTAATGAATTTACCATTAGATTTCCCAGTAGAAACTGTTGAGGAAATGCAGGTTGAAGAGAAAGAGGAATTTCCATTTTCATTGAATGCAAATAAACTTTCAGTAACGATTGAAGAAGATGAAAATAATGGTGCTGATATATATAACCTGAATATTATTCCAAAAGAAAAGTTTAATGATGATGAAAAAGTCAGTGCAAACATAGACAATTCAGGTAATAAATTGGAGAATATAGAATCAATTGAAAAAGAGAATGTTGAAGAGAATGAACAAGTAAATAGCAGTGAGGACGCAAATAATGGTCCAGCGGTTAAAAGTGAAACTGTAGAACATAAAGAAATAGAAGAACATAAAGAAGCAGTAGCACATGATTTGAAGCTTTCTGCTAATGGTAAACCAATAGATAAACAAGAAATTAAAGAATACATTGATGAAAGAAAACAGTTTGAAAAAAGAATCTTTAATTTACGCGACTATATAAATATTCCTGTTTATAAAAAAAAGACAATACCACATAGAGCAATAGGTATATGGTCACCTCTACATAGAAGTGGTGTTACTACTTTAAGTATAAACTTGGCATTATACTTATCTGAGTATGCATTTCCCATTGGTGTATTAGAGTCTATTACACCAAATATGAAGCAGAAAAATTCATTATCTCTTTTTAGTAATATGCCTAAGAATTGGTTAACCTATAGTAAGTTTTTAAATGGAGAGGGGAAACCCGAACAAGTTGTCTGGGATGTAAAGGGTATTCATTTTTATCCATTTATTGAAGAAGACACAGAATTAAAGTGGAATGAACAAAGGCTTGAATACTTCATAGAGGGGTTAAAATTCTATGATTTGTTATTAGTTGACCTTCCAACAGGTAAAATGGAGCCATATACTGAAAAAATACTACCGCATTTAGATGAATTATGGATTATTGGAAATAATGATATCTCCGGTGTACTTGAATGGAAGGAATATATTGATAAAGTAATAAAATCTAAAATTACTTGTAAATTAATATTTAATGAGCATTTACAATTTAGTAAGCCTGATTTATTAGAAATAGGTTTAGGGATTCCTTTAATTGCTAAAATACCTTCAATGCATATCGAGATAAATAAAAATCAATATAAAACCTTACCATTACTTGAGCAAGACCATGTTTACAATAAACTTGAACCCCATTTTGTAAAAATGCTTGAGCAAATTACAGGTGATAAAAAAGAAGTATTAACTTTTGAAAAGAAACCTGTAAGGTCCACTATTGAAATTTTTCTAAAGAAATTTATGAATTAATAGAAAGTAAAGTGAGAATTTGATAGAATATACACATAAATAACTTATGTAATTTTTATTAAATTTAACAATATTAGGCCTTTGGGGTTTGCGTTTTATACAAATTCCTTGGGCCTTTTTTGCGTTCATTTGAGAGATTAGTAAGAGAATATTATTTAAAAAATAGTGATTAATAAATATTAAGGGGGATTTATAAAATGGTTAGAGAATTTCGGCCAATTCCAAAATTAAAAGGCTGGTTTGAATATTATCATACACCTTGTGACATTTGTGGAAGTGAAAATATGTGTATGATTAATGAAGATAAAAATAGAGTTGTTTGTTGTCGAGTAAAATCAGATAAACCTTTTGGTCATAATGGGACATGCCCAGGTTATCTGCATTTTTTAAACACTGAAAAACAAACAGATTATGATTTTTCAAGTATTAAGGTAGTAAAAGAAAGAGAAAAACATACCATTAGGGAATTAAATATTGCATATCAACTTATGTTAAAAAGATGCCAACTTGATCAAAAACATTTTAATCATTTAACTGGACCAAGTCGTTGTATGACTACTGAAGAAATAGAAGTAAGACAATATAATAGTTTTCCTGATAAACCATGGCAAATAATAAAAGATATATTAAAGAGTGTTTCTGTAGTAAAACCAGACTCATTTTTGGGAGTACCAGGATTTTATACAGCTCAGGGGAAGAATAAAGGTGATAAATATATTACTATGAGTGGTAGTAAAGATTCAATTCTTATTCCTTGTAGAGATATAACAAAACAGATTGTAGGTTTCCAATATAGAATTCAAAATGTAACTAATAGATTAAAAGTAACACCTGTTAATTCAGATTTTAAGGCAGAAATAGTACAACAGCCAAATGTGGTTAAAGTACTTTATAAAGGCGAGATTGTATTTGAAGGACCAATAGATTTTAAGGAAAAGTGTTTTAAATTGAATGGTGAAAACATTGGGAACATCGAATTAAAAAAAGGCCAAAAGTACTACTGGCTTTCATCATCAGGTAAAGAGAATGGTACAGGTGTAGGGAATCCGCTTCCTATACATTTAGCAGTACCCTATCAAAGATTAAAAGATTGGCAAATGGGTGAAGAATATGAATTAGGAGATACAGTTTGGGTGACTGAAGGTTTATTAAAAGGCGATAGAATTGCACAAAAGCTTTATGAATTTAAAGACAATGAAGTTTTCAAAAAACAAAAATTGGATACTTTTGGAAGTAATGTATTTGCATTACCAGGTGTACAAACGTATCGATTAATTTTACCGATAATTAAAGAAAAAGGTATAAAGAAAGTTGTCATTGCTTATGATATGGACGCTACTACTAATAAATTTGTAAAAATGCACCTATTTAACTTTTCTAAAGAGTTAAAAGAAATTGGTGTAAGTTTATACGCAGCAATTTGGGATGTAAATGAATCTAAGGGACTTGACGACTTGCTAAATAGTAATCGATTACCGAGTGTTGTGAAGATAGGATAACAGTTGTTGTATGATTACAAGAAAGTTGTGGACTATACAACAAAGTTGTACATTAATGAATACAATTTTACAAAAGAGAAAATTAATTAGACTGATTAAAATATAATTAGATTAGTGGAAAAATGATAAAACTGTATTTGCTTAAATTTTTACAACAATAAATAAACACCTATTGATATGGGAATTACCATATTAATAGGTGTTTTATTTTTGAATATAAATAATAATGTTCATGCTTTTAGTACCCCAACTACTGTACGAATTAAAAGATAAAAACACGATCCAATTGCCATAATAATAGGTACGATAACTAGAAGTGTACCAAATGCAATTATTAAAAGAAATATTCCTTTTAATATAGTTTCTACTGTGTTTGCGGAATAGACAGTATAAATATATGGCGCATAATGCTGAAATAGGAGTAATGAACCAATTAAAATTAAACCGAACATTAACCCTACACGACCACATTCTCTACCAATCTTTCTTCCTACGAAACAATTCAATGCTAAATCTAACATATCATCCACTCCTTATTATTTATATATTAAGTAATTATACTGTATGTTGTTTTCTCTATGTTTCTAATATACAGTAAAAAACTTTTTTTTACTTTTAAAAAAAAGTTTCCATTTACTATTAAAAACTAGACCTTCGGTGAGTATAATGCACTACTGAAGCAGAAGGGCTTCCTAATATTTAAATTCTTAAAGGAAGGTGGCAATAGGATGACTTAATAAAAAATTTGTTTAATATATTTACGTAATGTTTTTAAGAGGTATTTATTCTCTTTACTATTAATCAAACTTGGAGGTGGGTTTGTGTCAGTACTTACACAACCTTTTAGAAAAAAAATATCACAACCGTTTAAGAAGTTACTTCTTACTATTTCAATGATTGCTGCGATGGTAGTTGCTGGACAAAACATGTTTACTTCTTCTCCAATTGCTGAAGCAGGAGCGAAGGTATTCGAAGGCGTTGATGCTGGTGGGCAGAAAGTATCAGTTCAAAATAATGCTAAAGCTGGTATTTTCAAAGATATGAATGGTCTGTTACTCCTTGCTATGGGTATTAGTGGATTCCTTTGTATCGGATGTCTATTATTTGCAGGTTCAAGAATTGCTATGGCACAAACAAATCCTCAAGCACGTACACAAGCTATTGGTGGTTTTGTTGCTGCTTGTTTTGGTGGATGGATCTGCTACAAATGTTTAGTTATTGCAGGATGGGTCGGCGGATTTGGAGGTTAATTAAATCCACGTTCCAAAAAAGATGGGCTAAGGGTGTAATGAATTTCTCTTACCCATCTTTTTTCATAAGAAGTTGAAAGAAGGGGTTTAATGCATAGAAAGTTTAGTTTTAATAAGTGGGCTATTTCTTGCATATCTACTCTCATTCTCGTTTTAGGAATAGGAGTTATACATCCCCCAATTGCTTATGCTGAAGACTTGAAAAAGGCAGAAGATAATTTAGAAGCTTTTAAAGATATAAATGTATTTGATTCGAAACAGGGAAGTAAGCCTAGTTCAGATACATTTAAGAAATTCAACTCCTTATTAGTTTTAGCAATAACAGTTGGTGGCTTTGTAGTTTTAGCTAACATTATTATTGCAGGTATGAAAATTACTGCATCGATTAGCAATCCTGCTCTGCGGACTAATGGAATAATCGGCTTAATTTGCGCGATTTTTGGTGGTTGGATGCTATATAAATGTATGTCTATTGTTGGATGGTTTGGAATGATCTTTAAGAACTCAAAAAGTGGTAAAGCGGGTCTTGTTTCAGATTTAAATTCAATAATGGTTATTCTTTTAGGAATGGGTGGATTTATTGTGGTTGGTTCTTTATTATACGCCGGTTCTAAATTGTCATTATCGCAAACAAATGCAAATGAGAGAACTAAAGCAATTGCTGGTTTAATTTCGGCTGGAATAGGAGCTTATATCATTTATAAATCTTTCGATATTGCAGGTTATATAGGTGGAATTTAATAAATTTTTCAGTTCAAGTTTACAAGTGAAGAATTTGATTTTGAAAGGAGGATGTAAATGCGAATTGAACAAGTACCAGCAGATATGACTAGTGAACAAAAAGTAATACTTGGCGTGGTATCGATGAGGCAATTAATTTATTTAATTATTGGTGGTTCATTTTTATATACTGTAGCACCTATTATATGGGATCTATTTGAGGGTATTGATTTTTACTTTCGAATAGGGGTATTGATAATTTCTAGTTTACCAGTATTGTCTATTATTGGTTATTTAGCCTTTTGGAAGGTTGAGAAATATAACATGTTTGCTGATTATTATTGGCTAGTACGGCTCGGGGAGAAGTCACAATATGGTGTATGGAGAAAAGGCAAAAAGGAATAGGAGGAAAAATTGAATGGATGTACTGGTGATTCTCTGTATAGGTTTAATAGCCTTTGTTGTTTACCGAATGGCTACTAAGCAACCAATTATACCGGAACAATTTAAGTTCTGGAAAAATAATGAGACAACTCTAGCTGCTAAAAAGGGGCTAGAAGAAAAATTAGCTAAAAAATCAAAAAGTACCAAGAAAAATGAAGTTCATTATGTTGAACAAGAGCCTAATGTATTTGAAGAATTAATTGATGAGATTGTTGACATTAATTTTACAATGATTCGTTGCGTTAATTACAGATATGTAATGATGGCTGAAGTTGTCCCTTGTAACTATTATCTACGTAGTCAAGCAGAACAAGAAGCTATTGATTCATCTTTTGAATCTTGGTTAGCTACATTAAATTATCAAGCAACAGTTTATATTCATAATAAGTTTATAGATTTATCAGAACAACTAGATGAAATGAAGAGAAATATGACTGAACAAAGAGATATGCCACTTAATGCATTGAAGTACGGGGCAGCAGTTGTTAAGGATTTGGAAGATTGGCAAAATAAATCACCAAGATATGAAACAAAGAGATACCTTCTGTTTTCATATGAGGTGAAGACAAGCAGTATTAAAGTTCAAGATGGTGAAGACTTTGAACAAGTTGCAATGGAAAAGGCGTATAACGAATTAATGAGAAGGATGTCTAATGCTAGTAACCAATTACAAGCAGCGAATATGTTCGTGGAACCTCTTGCTCATGATGGGATAGTAGAAGTACTCTATCACACTTTCAATAGAAGAAAGGCATTAACAGCTAAGTTTAAAAATGTAAAGGAAGAAGAACAAATGTCATTATACGTAACTGCAGATCAAACTGATTCAAGAGTTACATTGACTAAAGAAAAGATTTCAGCAGTGAATGAATCAGCCTAATAAATTTGATTCTATTAAGTGAGGAGTTGAACTAGGTAGTGCAGCTATTAAAACGTAGAAAAAAAAATAAAGAAGTAGATGTTGATAATACTGGAAAGGAACAAGAACAAATAAAGGAACAAGATGCGGATAAGAAAAATGATTTTATGGATAATGTTCCTACATTTATTGATTTAATTGCACCAGATGGGATAGCAATTAAGTCAGAAGATCATGGTGTCATAAAACAATCTTTAGGGACTCAAACATATTTTAGACCAATGTATATTCCGAGAGATGGATACCCACGTAAATTAAAGACAAATTGGTTAAATAATATTTTAAGCATGGGTGAGGTAGACGTTGTAATTGATATTCATAAGGTAAGAAAGAATGAGGCTATTAAACGACTACAAAGACAACAAACCATGTTCCTTTCAAATTTAACTTGGCAAAATAAAAAAGGGAACATAGATCAAATAAATGATCTGCAAACAAAAATTGCGGATTGTGAGATGTTAATGGAAGAAATTCAGTTTGGTGAGAACGATATGTTTAATGTTAGTTCTCAAGTGATTTTATACTCAAATTCATTACAAAATTTAAATAAATCATCAGAGTTTTTGGAAGATGCACTTTCTGGTTTTTCGATTAAACTTGCAACTGCTTTTTCAAGAATTAAAAAGGGCTATAAGAGCGGATTACCTTTTGGGAAAAATTATTTAAGTGATTCATATAGAAATATCGACAGAAGGGCATTATCCACATTCGCCCCATATATTTCAGGTTCTGGACGATATCATGGTGGTATTCCTTATGGTATTAACATGATTACTGATCAAAAAGAGTTTATTAATTCATTTGGAAATGAAACATATCGTCCTGATAATTATAACATGGGATTCTTTGGAGTATCTGGTTCCGGTAAAAGTGTTGGAATGAAGATGAAAATTTCTCGTGAGATGCCTTTAGCTAATGTTTACGCTGGAATTATTGATCCTGAGGGAGAATTTGTAAAGTTAACAAAAATTTTAGGTGGCATTAATTTAGATGTACATGAAGAAAGTGGAATAATAATCAACCCTTGTGCAATAAATTATTCTGAAATTCCACTAGATGACAAGAATGATGAAGAGCTAGAGATGTTAGCACAAGATGATAAGGTAGTCATTTACGAAAAAGATGGAAAGAAATTTCAAAGGTTTGTTCCTATTAGAGAAAAGACGAATGAAATTCTTGATTTCTTTGACATTGTAGTGCGCGGTAAAGGTGGAATTGAAGATGGCTTAGATGTATATGAGCGTAATTACTTAGAAGAAGCAATTATGTATATTTTTACAGAAGAGCTGGGTATAACCTCACATCCAGATAGCTTGTTTAAAGATGGGGTTGAAGAGGTAGATGGTAGATTGATACAATCTCAAGTCCGTAAGCCTGAACCTGAAATTTTACAAATTTATAATTACATATTGGAGAGATATAGTGATGCAGATGATGCCAAGAGGTTACTGCATGCGATTAAACCATTTTTAAGAACGGGTTCTAAACCTATTTTTGATGGTCAAACAAACTTAGGTAGCAATGTTAAACAAAGCTTAGATGAATCTAGACTTGTTAATTTTAATATTTCTCAATTGGAGGAAGGATTCTTAAGACCAATTGCTTTCCACGTTATTCTTAACTACCTATGGGAATATTTTGCTAAAAACCCAAAAAATTCAACGAAGCGAAAGTTTATTTATTGTGATGAAATTTGGCAGTTTATTGATAATGAGCAAACAGTTACATTCTTTGAAAAGATAGCGCGACGTATTCGTAAACGTCATGGTGGATTATGTTACGCATCTCAAGATTTTGTGCGCCTATTACGAAATGCAAAATCTCGAGGGATTTTAACTAATACTCATACTTTGCTTTTCTTAAAGCAAAACAAGATTGATAAAGAAGAGGTTAGAAGAAACTTCGATATTACTGAAGGTGAGTTAAATATTATATTTGGTAATCCTGCAAAAGGGGAAGGTGTATTAAAAACAGGTGATTCTTCAATTTGGTTGCGAACGGATCCATCAGATGAAGAATTAGTATTTATTGAATCCAACCCTGCGGTGTTAGAAGAAAAATTAAAGAGACAGGCTATTCATAGTAGATAACCGTAGCATATTTAAAGTTTTTTTTGAAGTGGAGGTTTGTTAATTGGATTGGATAGGCGAGAAGGCGTGGAAAGCCGCTGAAAGTATGGTACAAGGGTTTTGGGATAATCTTTGGAAACCTTTTGAATCAATCCCTACATTCTTCAGATTAGTGTATGGATATAAAGAAGACACTTTAGTATATAATACGTTTGCTCCAAATGATATTACAGGAATTATATCTCCTGGTGTTGGTAATTTAACAATATTAATTGGTTTTATATTAGTGTTTTCTATGATTTATGCGGCGAATAAAATATCAAGCACTTCAATAAATCCAGGTAATCGAACATACTTTTTAGAGTTCGCAAGGGATTGGATATTTGTAATTTTGGTGCTTGGTAATTTGAGTATATTGTATGATGTTGTATTTACACTTAATAAAGGGATAATTGATTTCTTTAAATCTAGCTTAGATCTTACTGGAAAAGACATTTATCCTCCACTTGGAGAGCATATTATAGGTGGGATTTTTGCACGTTTAGTACTTTTAGGTGTAACGATATGGGCCTACTTCTATTATTTAATGAGAAAAATAACATTAATTATTTTAATGATTCTAGGCCCTGTTTTTATTAGTCTATTTATGTTCCCTGCAACACGTCAAGTGACATTCACATGGTTTAAAGAATTTGTAGGAACTGTTTTTGTACAGGCTATCCATGCTTTATTACTTTGGATTGTCGCAACAATAGTGGATAAAGGGACTGGATTTGGTGCGATTGAAAAAGGTGCCGATGTAGGGCTACTTACAATCGGTATGCTTTATATAGTTATCATTCCATTAGGGGAAGCTTTAAAAAACCTCTTTGGACTTAGCTCTGGTATGACTGATGGCTTAAGCAAAACTGCATCAATGAGTGGTCTTGCTGGTTTAGGAGCGATGTACAATGTCGGAAAAGGAGCTTTACAAGGTAAAAGTGTAGGTGACTTAACTAAAGGTTTAGCTAAAGGTATAACAAGTAGAGCTAGAAATGGTGGAAGAGATAATTCAGGAGATGGATCGGAAGGTGCTGCTAAAGAGGCGGCAGTTAAAGATAATTCAGCAAGAAAAATGTTTAAGATGTCTGAAATTGTATCCCGTGGTGGGAAAATGGTCATGGGAATGGCTGGTACCGCAGCTGGTATGGGGCTAGGACCAGGAGGTTCAGCATTAGGTTCTTTAGCTGGATATAAAATGGGTTCAGCAGTAACACCTATTGCAAGAGGTGCATTTGTAGGAGCAAAAGGACTTAATGGACTTGTTCAAGGTGGGGTTATTGGTGCAAAAACTGGTGCGAAAAATGCTATGGAATCAGAATTCTTTAAGAATTTATTAAACCAACAAGCTGAATTTGATACGAATAATTGGGCTAAAGACAATAAAGATGCTTTCATGAACGATTTAGCTTCTAAAGGTATTACAGGTAACAAAGCTGAAAAAGCCTGGAATCAAAAATTAGCTGATCAAAAAAAATATTTTAAAACTCGTGCTAAAGAGGCTTATAAGCAAAATGGTCTAGCTGCATTTGATACTACAAAAGCAAGAGCATCAGAATTAGCTGAAGAAGCTGCAAATGAGTTGGTTGATCAGTATGCAAATAATACTGCAAATAAAGAAGCATTTAAGAAGAGTTACTTGGAAAATACAAAAAAACAAGGTATTGAAGCTAATGACGAAATGGTTGATAAAGCCTGGAATCAACATTTGGGTCAAAAACGTCAAGAGTTTTTAGGAAATACTAGAAAGCTAGCTAGTTCTTTAGCGAAAGGAAAAAGTTTAGATTCCTTTATTGATAAAGAAGCATTTACTAAACTAGCAAATAAAAATTACGATGGTAATTTAGTAGAGCAAGAACAAGCATTTAAGCATTTTTATAAAGCAAAAAATCCAAATGCTACATCTAAAGAAGTAGATTCAGCATGGGATGAACAAAAAGACTTAATGGCAAATAGATTTGCTAAAGGATTAAATGCAAAAATTTCAAACCTAAATCAAACTCCATATGGTACAGGTCAACAAGCTTTAGGTTCATCAATGGCTAAACAGTTTGCAGATGATTTTAAAAAAATGTATGCGAATGAAGAAAATCAACATAAAGGTGCATTTGTTAAAAAGTTAAAGCAGGAATTTCCTGAAATGAAGAAAATTGAAATTGAACGTTTATGGAACGAGCATGTAGAAGAAAAATATAATGATGTATTAAATGGAGCTAATAAAGTTGCTAAGCAATTAGGTACAGTACCGAATGTAGATAATGTACTAAATAAAAAAGACTTTGCAAAAGCCTTATTAAGCTCTGATGCGACAAAGGCATATATTGGCGCTCAAGAACAAGCATTTAAACAGAATTATTCTCAACAGAATCCTGAGGCTACTCAAGAAAAGGTAAATAATGCATGGGAAAATCATAAATTGCAATTACATGAAAACATGGGAGCAACTGTACAGAAATCTATGTCTAAAGTTGCCAATACATTACCTTCATTAGCAACTCAAGCTAAAGCGATTGACTTAGTTAACGCGGTTTCTCAAGGTTCAATGAACAATTGGTTAGCAAATAACTCTAAAACACAATTTGCTAAACAATTAAAATCTACGCCAGGTAATGAAAATATTACCCAAGGGGAAATTGATCAAGCTTGGAATAATGAGGTAACTACACAAAAAACACATTTTAAAGAGCAAGCAACGCAAGCAGCGCAACAATTAACAAATGGTAAACCTCTTGATAGCTTTGTTGATAAAGGACAGTATAAGCAAGTCATTCAGTCAATGCGTTTAAAAGATGCAAAACAAGCCTTTGCTGAACGTTATGATGGTCAAGCATCTCGTGAACAGGTTGAACAAGCGTGGTCTTCTCAATTGCCGAATGCTAAAAATATTATTTCAAATGAGCTTGATGGGTCTATTAGTAAGGTAAGCTCTTCTTCTGGTATACAGGGTGTAATAAGTGGAACTCATGCAAGAGGTGTTGATTTAGTAGAACAAGCAACTATGGATTTAACAAGAGGATATGCAGAGCAAAACAGAGAGCAATTCTATTCTCAAAAATTAGGTGCTGGTATGAGCATTAAGGCTATTGATAACGCTTGGAAAGAAAACGTAGAAGGCTACCGTAATAATGTATTCGAAATGGCTACAAATACACTTCAAGATTTATCAGGAGGACAATCTCAATATGCATTTATTGATAAAAATCAATTTGGTCAGGGATTAGCATTTAGAAGAGTGGAAGTTGCTAGAAATGAATTTTCACAAAAATTTGCGGGTGCTTCACCAGAATTTATTGAAAAGCAATGGGAACGCAGTGGCATTGAATCAAAAATGAACAATGAATCCCAACAAGTAATTGCAAACGTCCCTAAAGTACAAGCTACTAAAGGATATGAATTAGGTCAATTTATGGCTACTCATCGCGCATCCAATATTACGGATCAGTGGGCAGCAAACAATAAGGAGCAGTTTTTTGCTCAGCAAAAGGCTAAAGGTATTGCAGAACCACAAATTCAAAACTCTTGGAAAGAAGCAGTCGGTGTACAATACGCTAATAATTTAACTAATGTGCAACAAGAATTAGCAAATAGTACAAACAAAAACGTGGTTATTCCAAGACAAATTGGTGCGGTAGTACAAGGTATAGCGACTGGTAGTATGCAGGGTGCATATGCAGGTTCAGGTTTAAAGAATTTTATTGATACTGGGAAAGAGGCAATTAACTATAAAGTATTTGACAAAGTTCCAGAAGTAAATACGTTAGCAGAAGCCGAACAAAAGCATTTGCAATTCCAAAATACAATGTCATTTGCAGCAGGGGTTTTAGGTGGTCAAAAGGCTTATCAAAAGGTAGCAAATATTGCAGCTACTCATAGCCCATATGCTTCTAAAATTCAAGAGTCTGTTATGGAAGTCGGGGACATTGCTCAATATGCTCAAAAAGCAATGGTAAAAGATCAATTTTCAGGACAAATGGTAGAAAGAATTAGTAAGGATGCTATTAGATTAGTAGTTGAACCTGAACGTTCATTTATTCAGGTAAAAGGAAATGATGGTCAATATAAACGAGTTTCTCCTTACGGTGCAGGTTGTACTGAGTTACAACAAGGTGAAGTTTTATATCAAGATCAAACTATATTAGAAAATACTTTAATCCCACGCGCTATTCAAGGCTCGAATTCTACTTTCTATAAAACAGATTCTAGAGGGTTAAAGTCTATTTCAGATCATAAGGTACTAGTTAAACCTACAGATTTATTATCAAATCGACACCAAGTGATAAATGCAGAAGAAGTAGTACATTTTGATTCGTTTAGCCCAGAAGTTGACCAAGGGAACTTTACAATGAAAGATTTCCAACAAAATTCTGCTGATAATAAGGCTACTTGGGTTGTAGAGAAAAATAGAAGTTATATGGTAATGAACGACCATAGTAATCGAAAATTAAGAGTAACACCATACTTTGAAGGTAATCCATCGTTACCATTTGGAGAAACTATTTTTAAAGAGTTTGCTGTTGAAGGTGGAAGATTAAAAGGATTTACTAAGGAAGGTAACTTAAATTCTTACCGTATGGGAAGTAATGGTGAACCATTGTTGGCTGATCCTGAATTATTCCCTAATATCGATGTGAATAATTATCTTCGTCCTGAACCAAATAAAAGGTTAATGCGTCGTAAATTCATTGAAGAAAGACGTACTAAGCAAGGGGTGTAGTGAATGAGTCCGAGAGATAATGATAACTTAGCAATCCAAGAGGATGAATTCATTAGACGAGATATATCTACAGAGGAAGAATTACGAGGAAGGTTGTTAAATAAACAACCTTCTTCTACTAAACAACCAAGAAGTACTTCAGATAGATTAAATAATAGAAAACAACGGGACAATAATCATAAGGAACAAAATAGAAAACCAGATGAAAAACAAAAGAAATCAAAACAAAAGAAGTCAAAAAAGACAGAGCAATCCTCTAAAAGTAGTAAAACAGGTAATTTAAGGCAACAAGCAATGAATAAAGCAAAACAGCAAGTTCAAAAACAATTACAAAAGCAGGCCCAGAGAGCGGCTAAAGCGGCTGCAAAAAAAGCTGCGAAAAAAGCTGTGGCAAAAGCGATTAAAAAAGCTTTAGCAGCTGCCATGAAAAAAGTAGCTTTAGTCTTGCTCAAAATGTTAGCTGGAGTAGGTCTTCCAGTTATAGGGATACTGTTACTAGTAATTACAGTAGTTGTTATCTTGAGTATGCTTGCTAGTGCATTTTTAAGTTCAGGTTCGGATAATAATATAAAAGGTTTAAGTCAACAAGACAAAGATACACAAGCTTATGTAAAACAGCTATCAGAATCAAGTTTTGGTGGTGCGGAACAATGGGCTTATAGACTACCTCAGGAACTATTATCATCAGTAATTCAATTAGATTCGTGGCGTGATGGGAAAGATTTAAAAGATTTTGATCCCAATAAAATTGATTTTGGTGGAGTTGGAGGAGTAGGTGGCGGAGTAAATGATGGTTCAAACGGTGGCGGTGGAACCGCTCAAGATACCGGGAACTATACTACCGCAAATGCAGGTCCATGGATGACATTTGAAGCAACTGGATATTATGGAGAGGATTCTGCAATGCAAGGTGGATTTTGTCCAGCGGTAGGTTGTGACAAAATTGGCTTTAATTTTAGTCAGGCAATTAGATATAACGGATATCGTGTTGTTGCAGTTGACCCTCGAGTAGTTCCGTTATGGTCTATTGTTGAAATTAATGATCCTGGGACGGGTTTACATATCCAAGGGGTAGCACTTGATACAGGTGGGGCCATTAAAGGGAATAGAATTGACATTCTACATGAAAATCGGACCCAAGCTTATGCATTCGGCCGAAGATATAATACTCAAGTTCGTGTTTTACGTCCTGGAGCAGGAGATAAGACTTATCCGCAACGGGGGGATGGGGCGCCTTTAGCAACAGCCCAACCACCAGCAGGAAGTCAAACACCAGCCCAACCAACCCAACCGTCTTCAGCTGAAAACAAAAAGGCAGATCAAATTATTGAAGAGGCTAAAAAATATATAGGAGTTCCTTATGTATGGGGAGGTTCGTCACCTAAAGGGTTTGATTGTAGTGGATTAACTCAATATGTATTTAAGGCTTTAGGAATATCATTAGATCGAACTGCTGCTATGCAATCAAAGCAAGGTAAAAAAATTCAAAATGCAAATGATGTGAAAAAAGGAGATTTATTATTCTTTGCTAACACAGGTAATCGTAGTGGTATTACTCATGTGGCTATATATATTGGTAATGGGAAGATGATTGAAGCACCTGATGTTGGACAAAATGTAAAAGTTTCAGAGTTTAAAACTAATAAATTTGCATGGGCTACAAGAATGTTAGGAGATGGTGATCTAAGTTCAAATGAAGGAACTGATGTTTCTTCGGGTGGTGGTTCTGGAGTCGGTTCAGGTGGCCCAGCTAGTGTTAATAAAGCCTTATTAAAATACTTCTTTGATAAGTTGAAACCTGATTTTACCTATGAAACAAAAAAAGAAACCATAGAAAATAAAACAAAGACATGTGCTAGAAAAAAACCAGGAACAGATGATTGTGAAGAATGGAAAGAAAGTATAAGTACTAGCACGCGTGAAACAAAGGTGATTTCAAAAGTAAGAGCATGGAATGGTGAAGCAAAAATCAATTATAAAGAAACTAAATCTGGTTGGAAACGAACAGGTGACAATACTGAAGTACAAGAAACCAATCATTTACAAGACAAACAAGAGTTTAAATATGATTTTTCTAAACTTGATGAGATTTTAACTCAAGCCGGCTATAACTATACAGATAAAAAGATGTTCCAACTGTATTATGAATATGCTAGCGGTTTACCTTTACATTATATAGATTGGTTGGATGGAAAAGATATCTCTGCATTATTAGATGGAGACTTTATTGGAGACATAATTCCAGGTTCTAGTATTCCGCCTCAATTCATGCCGATTTATTTAGGGGCAGAGAAAAAACATGGTACACCATGGTTTATCTTAGCGGCAGTACATTACCATAAAAGTTCATTTTCTAAAAATATTACGGTCTCTGCAGCTGGTGAAAGAGGTCCAATGGGAATTAAACCTGTTGCATGGATGGGATGGAAACACCCAAGTCGTAATTCTGAAGGGAATTTACAAGGAATTAGCAATAAAGATTTACAAGATATGGATTTGATTAAAAAATATGGTGGTTATGGAGAAGACGGTAATAATGATAAAAAAGCAGACATTGATGACAACTATGACGCAATTTATACGGCTTCTAAATACTTATCGAAATTAGGCGTGAAAGAGGATATGGAAAAAGCACTGTGGCTTTATACTAATTCAAAAGATGGTGGAAAAAATATCTACGATACTGCCATGAAATTCAAGAGTGAAGCTACATATAAACATGATCAAAATCAATTACCAACAGCTACAAGTGGTGATTGGATGGTTCCGACACAAGGTAGATTAACTTCTGGATATGGTGATAGATCATTTGATAATCATCATGGTATTGATATTGCTCAAAAGGGAACAGTTCCAGTAGTAGCTGCAGCAGATGGAGTAGTATTCAGATCCTATTTATCTACTACTTATGGAAACTGTGTAATGATTAGACATAATATTAATGGCCAGCAGTATGAAACTGTCTATGCACATATGAGAAATCGTGCTGTAACTGAAGGCTCCCAGGTTAAAAAGGGACAGTTTTTAGGATATCAAGGTGAAACAGGACAGGCTTATGGCCAACATCTACACTTTGAAATGCATACACCATCATGGAATATTAATAAGTCTCATGCTGTAAATCCAATACAATTTATAAAAATACAGTGATACTAAAGGGATAGATGTTATTTATCCCTTTAGTCATCTAAATGTGCTTAATAGAATTAATTAAACAATTTATGAAGGGGTGTGAATAAAGAAGTGCCGAAAGAGAAAAAAATAATAGTTTTTATATTACTAGGATTTCTATTAATTTTCTTTATAGGAGTTCAATCGAGAAATTATATGTATGGGGAAAAATCTTCATTTGCAACATCTTCCCCGTTACATGTAATCGAACAAAAAAAGAAATTAGAAAATCAAATAAAACGTACAGAAAAATACTATAACTCAATTAACTATGTTATAAATAAATTGAAATTAGATGATATTGGTGAAATTGAGGGATTAACTGATAAGGAAGGAATAAGTCAGGAAGAATTTTTAGCAGAATTTTTTGCATCTACATTATTAGAAAATGATGAAATATTTTTGGCGCATGTAGATCCTAATTCATTACTCAATGATAAAGACTTTGATTTGTCTAATGAAAACATCAAAAAAATAAAAAATTTAATTTCTAGAAAAAGCACTATTAAGGAAGTTTATTTACAGTCTAAAACAATTAAAGATAATTCTAATTTTGAAGTTGTTGTTTTAATTTCATATCAGAATAAAGATAATTTGAAATTGAAATTACGAATCTCTAAATTGAGCAATAACCATCATAATGGTGATAATGGATTATTTATGGTTAATACATCTCTTTCTGATATAAATAAACAATTACAAGGGCAATAAATTTGAATTAAGGTCTAAATGGTTAGATATAAATAAAGCATAGTTTGAATGGATTTTAGTTCAAACTATGCTTTATTTTATTTATAACTGTTAAATTATTTTAACTTTAAAATTGAAAGTTTTTCAATTGGTTGTAATGGTATATTATTTTTTATTTTCTGTTCTGCGGATTGTCTACTGTCCATTAAAATAGCACGTGATAAGGATTGGAAGTATTTAAAAGCATAATCCTTATCATTTTCATTTTTTTTGATATATTCTTGATCAGCTGAATTAATTTTGAAATAGGGATGTGACTTAAGGTTTTGTAATAATATGTTTGCGTCTTCTTTGCTAAACATTTTCTTTGGTTCAAATTGTTTATTATTAGGTAACATTAGGTTATGGCTAAGTATAAATATAATTGATTCATAATACGGATCTTTTGAAAATACATCTTTAACTAATATAGTAGGTCTTTTTTGTAAAGGTTTGTCTTTTGTGTTATTTATCAGGGAACTCAGGATAACAGCCATTTCTTCTTTTTTCATCTTTAATTCGGTTCCAATTGATGTTAATTCGAATTTTTGGTGTGGTAAATATGATTGTTCGCCGTGGTTAAATAATGTAATTGTTGTCTCCGGCTGTCCTTGTACTTCTTCTTTTTTCTCTTTTGGAAGTTTTTCTTCAATTCTCTCCATGACATTAGTACTATCTATCCCTGATTTATCTTCACTTTGTTCTCCAGAAGTTGATTCATGGTCTTCATTATTAGTAGAGTCACTTGTATTTTTAGACTCGGACTTGGAAATATAAACATTGCCTTCACGAACTAAATTTTCTCCTATTGTAATAGGGTACTTAGCTTTAATGCCATTAGGAGTTACATTAAATGATTTTGGCATTTCTTCAATTTTCTTAGGTTTTGTATTAGACGAAATAGGTAATTCTTCATTTTTAACTTCAGGAGCAGTAAATGTTGTCACGGTTTGACTATTAGAAATAAATCTTCTAGCCCCCAAATAACGTTGTTTATAGTAAGGATTACTTAAATTAGCGATATGGACTTTTGTACCACCCTCATGTATAAAATTACCGTTTTCTAGGTAAATACCAACATGTGAAGCACCTTTTTTATAAGTTTCAAAAAAAACTAAGTCTCCTTTTTGTAATTCATTCGTTAGTATTCCTTTACCCTTTCCAAACTGTTCTGCAGCAGTTCTAGGTAAATTTATTCCTACACTCTTTAAGACATGTCTAGTAAATGATGAACAATCTAATCCTATGTTTGGATTTTCACCACCAAAAATATATGGTAATCCCATATAAGTTTTTGCATATGCCTCAATTTTGTTTGCTATTTCATTAGTAGCATTAACAGGTTGTTCAGTAGCTACTTCTGAATTGTTGATTGTTTCTGCTAGAATGGGATTACCATACAATGCACACCCTACTGTAAATACTGATAGCATACCTACTATCTTTCTTTTCATTAATGTGTCCTCCTTAAGTAATAGATAGTACACATTGTATTGATTTTAAATCGATATTTTAATAGTAATTTGCATGTTTGAGAAAAATATAAAAATTACTATTAAAATTCTACAAGACGATGAATATAATACATGTCATATAAAATAGAAGTGGGGCGATGTAATTGCAACATGAAAGGAATGATTTAATAGATTTTATAAAATCTATTTGTATTCTAGGGGTTATGTGTATTCACACTGTTGGATTGAGCTTTTCTGTTGAGAATATAACTGTTTTAGGATTATATATTGATCATTTATTTAGATTTGCAGTTCCAATATTTATAGGGATTTTAGGGTATATGACTATTAGAAGGTATATAAATATTGAATCATGGTCATTATTCTATAAGAAAAAGATATTATATATTGTTATACCTTTTTATATTTGGTCTTTTATCTATTATTTAACTCCAAATGTTTATCCATTTTCAAATGGGGAAGAAGGTAAACAATATTGGTGGCAGATATTAAATGGTGAAAGTGAAATTCAATTGTATTTTATGATTGCCTATTTCTTGTTTCTATTAATGACACCTTTAGTAATTTCCTTATATAAGAAACTCTCAAGAATTGGATTTATAATTATTTGCCTTTCATTGTTATCAGGTCATGTATCATTATTAATATACTCAGATTATATGGTCTGGATTAAAAAAGTGGATTTTTGGTATACAAATTTGAATTATTCATTACCTATACATTGGTTAGCGTATTATTTAATAGGGATTCTAATGGCTATATTTGAAAAACAGATAAGTAATTTTATTATACGTAGCAAGAAGTACTTTAATAAAAGTGTAAGATTAGTGATTAGTCTTTTTCTGTATCTACTAGTTGTTATGGCTTTTCTAGTGTCTATACGAGGACTAAAGCCGTACGCTACTGTTTATTTAGTTTTATTGAGCTTGGTTGCATTATACGTCTTATATAACTTATATGACATTCTAAAGACCAAAAAAGTTGTAGGCTATTTTTACTTTATTGGTAAAAATTCATTTCCAATTTATTTAAGTCATGTACTATTTATAAAAGTTTGGTTTTTCTTGTTAGAGAAGCACCTTTCTTTCGTGAATTTATTCATAATATATATTGGATGTTTAATTTTTTCATTATTATATACTTTGTTACATAAGAGAATATATAACTTGATAAAAATAAATCGAAGTAAGGATTTAGAACAAGATATAGAGGGAAGGGCTTAAATTGGAATTAATAAAGACAATATTTGAATTAGTAGAAAAAATAAATCAGCTGCCACTACTATATTTTGGGATTCTTATACTAGTTGGCGTCTCTTGTACCTATGTTTATAATAAGTTTTTGTGGGATTTGTTGAAAGCGTAGTTTTTAAATGGTGTATTAGTATAACCAAAAAGCTTATTATGAAACTTTTTAGTGGGATTAAAAGTAATTTTATAAATTACTTTTAATCCTATTTTTATAAAATCTATTATGTATCCTATTTCTGTTTAGTACTATTAATAGATTTAGTATGAAGTTAACGTATATTATAATGGTGTTTATTTTGTGTTTTTTCGGTTTGACGGAAGATAGGCTAGATAGTAACATGAATGCGTGCAATAAGTATTTAATATAAGAAAGATAACTAATTTATTCAATGCTAAAATGATATATAAAGCATTTAAATATATTAGACTTTAATAAGTGTGGTGATACAAATGGATCAAGCGAATTTTAAAAAAGAAGCGGCACAGGTTGAGCGTAATAGTTATATTAATCAATCTTTAATAGAAGCTCAAAAATTAGTAGGATTACGTAAATTCAAGGATTTTTTAATAGAACTTCTTTCTTTTGTGGAGTTTCAACAGAAAAGAAAGGAACAAGGATTTAATGAGGATATTCAGTCATTCCATACAGTGTTTTTAGGTAATGCCGGGGTAGGAAAAACGACTGCAGCTAGAATACTAGCAAAAATGTTGTATGGACTAGGAGTCGTTGAGAATAAAAATGTTGTTGAGGTTTCTAGAAGTGATTTAGTTAGTGAATATGTAGGTCAAACGGCTATTAAAACGCAAAATGTAATACAGAAGGCAATGGGTGGAGTTTTATTCATTGATGAAGCATATACATTAGCACGAGGTGGAGAGCAAGATTTCGGGAAAGAATCTATTGATACATTAGTGAAGGCAATGGAAGATAATCGTAATAATTTAGTAGTTATCTTGGCTGGATATACAGAAGAAATGGAACAACTCTTGAAAACAAATAGTGGTTTGCGTTCTAGAATCGCTAATAATGTAATCTTTGAAGATTACAATGTAAATGAACTAATAAAGATTGCCCAATTTATGTTGCAAGAAAAAAATTATAAATTAGAAGAAGGATTATTACCTCATTTAGCAAACGTATTAGAATCCAAGCAGTTAAAAGGAAAAACGGATATAGGAAATGCTCGTATGGTAAGAAATATAATTGAATTAGCTATTCGTAAGCATGCAGTAAATTACGAAAGCGATTCAGATAAAGAGCTGGATGTATTAACTGCTAAAGACTTCAATATTGTAAAAAATAATTTTTCATTGGAAAAAGAGTTTAATAACATTATTGGGAATGAATCAATTAAAGAGTTAGTTCGTTCATTAGAATCACAAATAATTATTAATAACGAACGTAAGAAATTTGATTTACAAAAATCGGATCAATCTCTTCATATGGTCTTTAAAGGTAGTCCTGGTGTTGGTAAAACTACATTTGCAAGAATCATTGCAAGATTACTAAAAGAAATGAAGGTATTGAAAAAAGGTCACCTGGTTGAAGTGGATAGATCTGACTTAGTTGCAGGTTATGTTGGCCAAACAGCTATAAAAACAAAAGAGGTTATTGAATCGGCAATTGGTGGGGTACTATTTATTGATGAAGCATATAGCTTGGTTCAAGAACAGGATAGCTTTGGAAAAGAAGCTATTGATACTCTTGTAAAGGCAATGGAAGATTATCGTGAAGACCTAGTTGTAATTGTAGCAGGATATACAGAAGATATGGATTCTTTTCTGCAGGCTAATCAAGGCTTATCATCAAGATTTAATATTCAATTACCATTTAATGATTACAGTATGAGGGAATTATTTGAAATAGCTGTAAGTATGTTTACTAAAAAAGACTACCAGTTAACTCATGAATCTTGCATTGTCTTATCTCACATATTAAAAAAGGGAATTGCTTTAGGTGGGAATGGTCGATTTGTAAGAAATATTGTTGAACAAAGTATTCGTTTTCAGTCCACTCGTTTACGTTCTGAAATCAATCTTTCAAAAGACGTTTTACAGACAATTACAGCAGAGGATTTAATGCGAGTGAAAAATTCTCTGTAATTCCTGTAGAATTACCATTAAAATATCAGGACAAAATGAGTAAAATAAATAATTAGTTAGGAAGATACATTTGCCTTATGTGCGATTGTATCTTTTTTTATTGATTAATAAAAGATTAAGGAGGGACGGATTAGTATGTTAAATAAACCCTTTATACTAATCGCTGAAAAGCCGGATGCGGCAAAGGCTATAGCTAAGATATTTCCGCATAAAATTAAAAATGGTTTTATAGAAGTTGAAGAAAATAATATTACAGGTTCTAGCGGCATTATCACTTATGCATTTGGACATTTGGTTGAATTGGCCGACCCTGAATATATCGACGAAAAATATAAAACATGGTCATGGGATACTTTGCCTATTACTCCGGATAATATTCCTTTAAGACCAGCCAAGGGTAAGGAACAGCAACTGAGATTAATTAAACAACTGGCAAATAGATCAGACATTAAAGTAATGATTAATGCATGTGATGCAGGTCGTGGTGCGAATCGTTCCTAAGTGAAAAGCTTAGGCATCTTAGACAAGGGAAGGCCCCATTAAGATAGAACTAATGATTCGAGAGACAGAATGATAGAGTAACGTCTTGAAATGTTTCCCCTAAGTCTCCGACATGCATTGAAAGGTAGGATGTTTAAATGTGTGAAGCTCGGTGAAGACGGCTGACAGATACCGTAGTGAAAAATGTGTTTTAACCGAAAGTCCTTTTAGTAAGAGGATGTATCCCATAGGCCGGGGGTCCGTAAAGTATCTATGGTGAGAATGTTATATGAAATAACTGACGAACTTTCGAATTAACGAGTCTATAACCATACAATCAGAAATGATAGTAAACCATATTTTGTGTTGTGTGTGAGGTTAAGTAAATTCGCGGCTATGAACAACCTTACAGTATTATAGGTACTGTCTAGCACGCAGGCTCATAGAAGGCACCTAAGGGTACCATATAGTGGATAGAATCATTGGAACGATGAAAGCTCAGGACGCAGAGAACCTACATTCTGTGAAGCGGTGGTAAGGAAAAGGAGGAATCCTATAACTTATCTTTATTTGAGTGATAGCGATGTCATAGTAGCGTGGAATTTATGGAAACATAAAGGAGCGAAGGGCATTAGTCAATATTGTGAGGAAAAAGCAATATTGATGGCAAGCCGTATGAAGGGAAACTTTCATGTACGGTTTAGTGTGGGGGAAAAAGCAGAGATTATATCAAAGTTTTACCTATCACAATAAGGAGAGAATATTTTTAATCTAATCTATCAGTATAATGGTTTGACAAAACCTGTAAAAAGATTGTGGTCTTCTTCATTAGCTGCAGCGGCAATTAAGAAGGCTTTTTTATCTCTTAAAGATGGTGAGGAGACAAAACCACTATTTTATAGTGCATACTCGCGAAGTGTAGCAGATTATTACGTAGGTTTATCTGCAACGCGGGCGTTATCAATTCAAATGAAAAATTCAAAAAGCACTGAGAACATGAAGAACCAAGGGACTTGGAGTGTAGGGCGTATTCAAACCCCCTTAATTCGTATTATTTGTGATAGGGAGGAGGAAATCCTTGATTTTAAATCTGAGCCTTTCTGGACAATTCAAGCACAATTTAATATTGGAGGAAACACGTATACAGGTAAGTGGAAAGATTTAAAGAACAATATTGATCAATTTAATACAAAAGATGCAGCTGTTTTAATAGTCTCAAAAGTAAAAGATAAAGAGGCAACTGCTGAAAAAGTAACTGAAGATATTTTGAAAATAAAGCCTCCACAATTTTATAATTTATCGGATTTACAAATAAGAGCCAATAAACTATATAAGATGAGTTCTAAAGCTGTTTTAGATGCTGGACAAGCACTATATGAAGCATCTTATATAAGTTACGTGCGTACAGATTCAAATTATGTAACTGATGCAGAGATAAATGAATTTCCAGAGATAATAAAGGGACTGTCTCAAATTGGTATGTATAGAGAGTTTACACAAAAAATTAAAGAACCAGGTAAACTAAAACATCAATCGCGTTATCAAAACAATAAAAAGGTTTCAGATCATCATGCAATACTTCCTACGGGTGTAATACCGGATTTTTCTAAACTGAATGAAAATCAAAAGAAAATATATGACTTAATTGTAAGAAGTGTTATAGCGGCTCATTATGAGGATGCTGAAGTAAGTCAAACTACGATAATTACTAATGTTAATCAAGAGAAATTTATAACTAGTGGTAAAGTATCGAAAATAGAGGGATGGCGTGATGTCATACATGAGGAGAAGTCTACTACTAAAGAGCAAGACAACAGTAATGAAAGTATTCCCATTTTAAACGAAGGCAGCCGAGGAATAACGGACAAAGTTAGCATAAAAGAAGGAAAAACTAAGCCAAAGAAAAGATATACACAAGGGGATCTAATCTCTGTAATGAAAAATTGTGGTCGAAATGTAGAGGATAAAGCCTTAGCAAAATCTCTAAATAGTACAGAAGGACTGGGTACGGAGGCGACTCGCTCTTCAATCATAGAAAACATATTCGCTAAGGGATACATTATTTGTAAAAACAATGTAGTGTTTCCTACACCAAAGGCTAAGATGCTTATAGAAGCATTAGGGAGAGAGTCTATAATTGCTTCTCCTATTATGACAGCAAGATGGGAACAAGCTTTAAAGGCTATTGCAGAAGGGGATTATGATTATAAACATTTTATAAAACAGTCTAAAGAATTTGCAAAAAAACTATGTGAGTCTATAGGGTTAAGGTCACAAACATGGAATTTTGATTCTGAGATTGCTCAACTAGAAGAAATGAAGAAAATTGGTGAATGTCCTAATTGTGGTTCAGATATTGTAGAACATGAAAAATTTTATGGCTGTAAGGGTTATTCAGAAAAACAATGTAACTTCTCTATCCAAAAAGTTATTGCTAAGAAAAAAATATCTCCTGCTCAAGTTAAAAAATTATTAAAAGATAAAAAGACAGATGTAATTAAAGGTTTTAAATCTAGTAAAAGTGAAAGAACATTTGAAACATTTTTATACTATGATTCTGAAAAAAAATGTATAGATTGGGGGTTTAATCAAGCAAAAAATGATAATAAGCCATCAAGTAAAGATACTGGATTTAAATGTCCATTGTGTAAGGATAACTTAGTAGAGCATCAAAAGTTTATAGGGTGTAGTGGATTTAAAAACGGATGTGAATTTAAGATCTCTAAAAATATATGTGGTGTAAATTTGACACCTACCCATATTGAAGAACTAGTTAATAATGGTGAAACTAGTATGATTGATGGGTTCGTGTTTAAGGACAAAACTTTTAGAAAAGCACTATGCGTTATCGACGGTAAAGTTATGTTTAAAAAGTAGTTTATTGGAATTCTAAAAGGTTCTTTTCCTATTCAAAGTGTCTTAATAAGGCATTTTTATTGGTGAAGAACCTTATATGAAAATAAAATGTTAGATTTGGCTCTTATAGAATAAGAAAGGGGATTGAGAATAATGGAAAAATATACTGTTGATTTTGAGTTCTGTGATGGTAACTTGAGTTTTGTTGTAAACACAAATCATATATTTATGTTAGAGAATAACGATAAAAAGAAAGAGTGGGAAACTTTTTACGAAGGGGAAATCTCTAGATGCTTATCCCTCTATTATCATAAGGAAACGGAAGAAATTCTTATTGATATTATCAAGAATGATTATTTTGATGAAGCTTGGATAACTGAATTTCGGTATTATGATGAAAGCAAAGGAGAATATTTGAAATCTGGTGGATTATATCCGGTTCAAAATCCAAAATGTGAAACAAAGGTTTCAAAAGAACAGTTTATAAAAATATTAAAAGAGGAATACAAAGAGTATTTGGAACTACATGACATCCTCACTTTTGAATCAATCGCGTATGGTGTCAATCCTGCCCTAATCAGCACCAAAGAAATGGTAAGTAAAAGCGTAATTGGGGATAGATGGGTAAATGAAGAAGGAATAGCTGTAGAACATACTGTAGAAGGTTTGAAATGGGAAAAGACAAATCACTTATTCATGAATGAAATTACTAAAGAACTATATGGTAATGAGGCGGAAGTAATGAAATGGATTCCGAAAATGAGTGAATGTAGAAAAGGTTTGCATGTTATGGGATTCCCTAAAGAAAAAATTAATTATTGGACAGAAGAACAGTGTGAAGAAGAATTTAATATTGCAATGGAAAATAGTGAAGTTTTAGAGATGTTGTAATTGTTTCACGTAAGTTGTTCGCTAGTAAATTATTATCAATAAGAATGTATTTTATACAGCACAGAATAAAAATATTAAGAAATGGAGTTTGGGTATTATGAAACAAACATTTGTGGAGAAATTTGTTGCAAATAAAGGTTTACCAAATGAGGAATTTAGTCTTAAAATGCCAGATAATACTACGTTATCAATTGATTTAAAAACTACTTTAGATAGAATCCAAAAAGAAGGATTAAATACGGAAGTAAAAAAGGTCCTAAAAAAAGGAGCATTTCGTAATGCGAGTGCTGAAATTTGCTTGAGGGTTTTTGAAGGAGCTGCACAAAGATTTTTAATTAAGGACTTTAATAATGAGTTAGCTGATAAAATAATCCAGTTGTTAGAGAAAGTACATACGCGTAAAAATACAGTGTATTTAGCTGTAGCAAATGGAAATGGACAAGAAGAATTTGAAGTGAGATTTAAGAATAATGACCAACTTCTTACACCATACTCATTAATTAATCAAGAAACACAAAATAGTTTAATGTTTACTAAAAGGGAATTAATAGAATATTTAATGACCAAAGATATAAGGGAAGTATTGTAGGGGAATACGCTTTTTATTATAGGCAATAGATAATAAGAGGAGGATGTTCTATGGAAGAAGCAGTAATTTTAAAGTCTTATCGAAATGAATTCGGTAAGAAAATAATTAAATTATCAGCAGCAAATACATCAGTACAACCCTTTTGGACTGAGTATTGTGAAAGTTTTTTATCCATCTTGAGTTTGTATATAATAAGTGAAAAAACTTGTTCAAATAAGAAAACCGAAATTTCTTTTCATGAGTTATTGTATAGTTCATATTCCCTATTAAATGAATGCAAATCATGGGATATGTTAAATCAAAAATTCAAATTAGCAGTAAGTACTGAATTTAAGGAAATCTTTATTGAGGATGCTTTCTTTTATACTAGTATTGGTTGGGAGGAAAGTGAAAATAATAAATGGGCAATTGTAATGGCAGAAGCTAAAAAACGATTATCATTTGTAATAAATTTAATTTAGATTACTACTAAACTAAATTAAATAGCTATGGACTTCATATTATATGGAGTCTCTTTTTTTATTAAAGAATTCAGGTTAAAATATTTCATAAATGATTATTGTAATGTGAAAGTAGAATTTTATACTTTATTGCATTGAAAGTAGGTGAGATTGTATGAACTATCAAAAAGCTAGATTAAAGGAATATAATGAATACTTATTACACAAAGGATATAAGAAAGGAACAATAGATAGATATATAAAGGAATTATTACTTTATTTTGAGTCCGTAAAGCAGCCACTATCTCAAGAAACGTATACTCGTTACTTAAAAGAACTTACTTCAAAAATGAAAATCTCCTCTGTTAAACGCATTCAGTCCGTTTTAAATAATTTTTACAATTTTCTCTATGGTACCAAGCTTGAAATAATAATTTATGATCAAATGCAGCAGCAAACGATTGAGTATATTTCAAAAGACGATTTGCTGAAATTAATTAATTCCATTAAAACCTCCTCTAATTACAGTGGAGAGAAGGAATATAAAATAAAAAAAATATTATTAGACAGGAATATAACCATAGTAGTATTAATGGGGAAATATGGTCTTTCTTTAAGTGAAATTTCAGAGTTAAATATGAATCAAATTAACTTCCATAAGTGTTATATTTCATTAGCAAATCAAACGATTCATATTTTACGTGAAGATATGGATCGTTTATATCGATACTATATGTCTATTCCAAGTGTATTAAGACCATTTCGAGATGCCTCTAAACCTGTATTTGTTTCTTTTGACAATATTCGAATGACTTATAGTTGGAGTTATGAAAATGATGAACCTAAAAGATTAACTGATAAGGCAATACAAAAGCTAGTAAAGAAAGAAGCACGATATGCTGGAATACCTGCAATATCTGCCCAACGTTTAAGAAATACTGCTATTATCGAAAGCTTGAAACAAGGTAAAACTCCAGAAGAAATAAAGAAAGAATTTAGATTAACAAGTGTTCATGCAGTAAACCGATATAGAAGAGCAATAAAAAATAAAGAGTGATAAAATAGCTTAATAGGAACGTTACATAGAATTTTAGTTTAAAAATATTAGTAGAAGGAGGAGTTTTATGAGAAAAAATCAATCAAAAGAACCTGTTTTATTAATTGGGTTACATCGTGATTCTGAACAGGGGAAATTTAATGAATTAATGAAATTTAAAAAAGAACAAGATCATGTTGTACATATACCTAAATACCCCAGTGAAATATTTTTATTTAAAAAAGAAGAAAGAATGAACTAGCATAGAGTATTTGTATTAAATATATTCTCTAAATACTATTAAAATTTTATACTGTAATTAATGTTAAAGGTAGTGTTATATCCGTATAATACTGCCTTTTTATATTTGCTAATTATTGTATACCGTAAGTATAAAAGAATCCCTCACAACGGCATTTTAAACGTAGTATAGGGATTTTACTCACTTATTTGCAATCTCGCGAAGTTTTTCACTTCATCTTTCCTAAAAGCATACATTTTAAAATATTTACTTCATGTCATTAAAAATTGCAATTAGGGGTAGCACGCACATTTTAACGTTTTTATACGCTAAGGGATTCTCAAACTTCATCTCCTCCAAAATGAAAAGCATCCACTATCTGAATACTTCATGTTATTATGATTAAGTTGTATTAATTCAGATTGAAATGTAGGTGAAACAAATGGAAAGTAAAGAACCTAAACAAGAATATGATCTAAGTAAAATATACACATACAAAGAGTTTCCCGATAAAATTAGTGGTCGCTGTGATAATTGTGGCAATACATCATTCAAAAGTTCCGTTAAAGATTTCATCTTTTTAAGAGAATGCCGTCAATGTGGTATGAAGAAAATTATATAGCACTATCCAGGTTTTTTTCATTATAAAATAAAAAAGCATCCTAATCAGATGCTTTTTGCTTATGCTATTGAAACAGGTGCAAGTATGTAATTAAATAATTCCAGCATTATTAAGGATTTTTATTTCCTTTTCGTATGTATTACAAGTATATTTAATTTCAAATAAAGGTATATTTTGTGACTCAGCATAAACACGTTTTAATTTGTCATTCTCTACTTGAGACTCATATTGTGAAACACCACCGAATTCATCTACAGGCTTATAATGCTGTTCACCTTGACACTCAATAAGACATTTAATGCTATTATCTGAATCAAGAACAGCAAAATCATAACGCAACAAGTTCTTTTGCCCTACACCATATAAGTCTTGAAACTCAACTTCAACTCTATATGCAACATTATTCTCTCTCAGTATTTTTATAGTTCGCCATTGAAATGATGAAATGTTATGACAGTCACAATAAGCATCACAATGATATCCATCTTTTGCTCTAGGTCCATATTTCCTTATCTTTATCTCAAAATCTGATGACTTAAATTTATGTTCTTTACCGCACAGATAACAACGACATTTATATAACTTAAATACTTTAACTGTACCAGCTCCATTTTTCCGTTTATCTTGCACAAGAATTTTCCCCTCATAATTTTCATCAATACATTCTAATACTTCTAATGATTCATGCGTAGTATTAGAAAAATCAATATCATAACTTTCATCTTTTTCTCTAGGATATGAGGCTATCCTTTTTCTCTCACGGTCTTGTTTTAATCCACACTTTTCTCCACAATCCAGCCATCTTTTTCTTCTTAATAAAGTAGCTTCATCTAAATATCCTATTTTTCCGCATCTACACTGAAATTGGTATTTTTTTGTAAGACTTCCAATTTTGTATAGTTTTATCATAAACATCTACAGAATCAAAATTATTTCCACTAATTTTTTCCCCATTTATAAACCGTTGCTTTTTTTGTTCTAGGTCTGCAATTTTCTTTTTAGCAACTTCTTCTAGATATGCTTCAAAACCACCGATTATAGTAAGACATCCACGTTTCGTTCCAATAGGCAATACGCTGTCCATGTATTTCAAGCCTCCCCGATTTATAAAATATACACTAACGATCTATCGAATACTTATGTATTATATAACATCCATTTATCATCTTTCTCTTGTAATGCATTAATTTGCTTAGTGTATATTTTCGTTAAAATGTTGGCGGTACGCCAATTACTTCAAAAATGCCTATTAGAATCTAAGGTTAAAATGATTATAATGCATGGTAGGAATTCAATGGGATAGGTATGTAATTATCATTAACCCAATTGTTATTCGGAAAATTAGAAATACAAATATAGGAGGTTTACATGAAAGGAGCATCATTAAATTTATTTAGAAAAATCCGATTTGAATTCACGTATTTAATCAAAGGAGAGTAAAGGTGAATAACTAATGGAATACAAAGGTTATATCAAGTATATTGCCTCTCCTTACAAACAAATTCCCAAGTAAAAAGGAGGAGGGGTATTGGATGTTAAATTAGAAGAACCAACTTCTATACAATTAAAAAAATTAAATTTAGGTTTATATAAATTGAATCTAGATCGTTATTTAGTATTGAAGGTATATATATGGGTTGAGTTACTTAATGAGAGAATAATACCTATTAAATGGTACCTTCCCAGTCAAGAGGGTACAAATGTCGAAATTGAATTTGCTCATGCTTCAGACGATTTATTTATAGCAAAAGAACAATTGAAAACGTATATAAGAGATTTACAAAAAAAACATAATATATTCTTACGTACAAATTTCTAAGAAATATTATGGACTAATTTAAGAAATTATTTTATGAGTTTTGGTGGTGAATTATGAAACTATTAAAGAAGGGTATATTTAGAAATAAAAAATTCAAATATGGATTTTTTGGTGTCTTAATTGTATTAGCTATAGCGCTTGTACTCTATTTAGAAAATTTATCTGCACAAAAAGAAGAGATCAGATCTAAAGGAGGACCTCCACAGATTACAAAAAGCGAAAAGGAACTAATGACAAAATTTATGACGGATTTCTTTACGTTTTTAAATAACAATGAAGTTGCAAAGGCTCAGGCTGTTTCTAAGGTTGAAATTAATGAAATACACCCAGCTAAAAAGGAATATCCAGATGAAACTATTACGGCTTCTAACTCTTATTCTATTAGCAAAATAGGGGAGACTAAGTTTAAGGTGGTAGGATCAGAAAAAATTAAAAATGATAACGAGACAATTGGTAAACGTAAGAGTACATACGTAATAGAGGAATTAAATTCAAAGTACTATATTACTAAATTTAAATATGAATTTGAAAAAGAAATGTTGGAGCCGGAAATCAAATTAATTAAGCAACATTCGCTGTTATATACTCCTTCACATGGAAAAGTAGAATTAATAGGAGAAATTATTGATCCCCAACAAAAACGTTTTAATGTGGCAATAAAATATAAAGGATCCCAACCTGAACAATTTATACACACATTCGCTTCAATTGGGGATTCTCAAACTGGTAACAATTTAAATTTACTCTATGGAATAAGTGATAATGGGGTTAAATTGTTTGCTGATCAAACCGAAGTGAGAAAATATAAAGATGATGTTGTCGTTATATTTAGTGGGGATGCAAAAGAGGAAAAAAATCTATCCCGTATAGATTATATTAGTTCTGATTCATTAAATAAGGTATTAAGCGGAGATATACAATTAGATAAAGAACAAGTTAAACAGTTAAATGATTATGCCCCAGTAAATTTAATTGGTAAAGACGAAAAAAATCTTATAACAATCCCAGAACAGAATCATTTAAATATAGATATAAAACCAGATTTTAATAAAGAGACTGCTGCTACAACTATTCACATAGATTCAATTGTTTATGACAATATAAAAGGAATGGTTGTAAAAGGATACGCAATTAACAAGAGTGACTTAGTATTAAATTTTGATGAATCTACGCAAGAAAAACAAAAAGTAGATCAGTTGAAAGTATATTCTCCATATCAATTTGAGATGATTAAGTTTGATGATGACAGTGTTTACGAAAAGAATTTATATCAACACATTAATTCCGCATTTGTATTAAGAAGCAAAGTTAAATTAACTGAGGATGATAGTGTTGTTAAATTTAATCTATTTAATGTACCTTTCTGTATAGACCTAAAAACGGGTAAGGAATTACCGATAGATGCTAATGAATTCAAATCATTAGAAGGACCAGCTAATTTCAACCAATAAACATCTGTATTCTTCCATACAACTAGGAAATATTAGTTCAAGGTGTATAAATAGAATACTAAACACAATAAGGGTTTTGTATTTGACAATACGAAGTCCTTATTATATAAGGAGGATTTATTAATGGTAGGTACAACATTACAATGTAAAGAAAATATTAATATCCAAAAATTATTACCCCAATTTGATAAAACAACTCAAATCACTGTAGACTTTAGCTATTTTAGTGGTTCGCCGGGTTTAGTGTATAGTCCTATATTAAACTCAGTAGCCCTTTCTATAGACGAAATATGTTCGATTTTAGAATGCAATCCATATTTTATTAATGATGTTTGGGCAATTGGACTAAATAAATTAGAACATGTACCATGCATCGGTATAGGTTTTATTAATGATAGCAAACTTATAATTCCCAGGATAATTCGAGAGGAGATAAAAGAGGAACTAATGATTGAAAATCAACAGGGAATCTTAGGCTTTTATATCCAAGGACCAAAAGAACTAATTAGGCTTATACGTCCATGTGTGTGCTGTGATGAAATAGGGATGCATGTAGATGGAGATGAGTACTTTTGTGAGACATGCTTTAGTAAGAAACAAGCTGTACTGTATGAAGAGTATGAAAGATATATGGATGAAGAAGGCTATGAGTTGCTATCAAAGGATCTATAAAAGCATTCTTGGATTTGGAAATATAAATGGTAAGCTGTTATGAAAAATGAAATTCAAAGAGTTGTAATTAAATATATGCCTGAATTTTAAGTGATGTGAAATTAAAAAGCCCTAAATTTTAATAAGTGCTAAGATTATTTTGTAAGTTCTGCTCCCCTATATTTAATAACATGTTGGAGTATATCAAAAAAGTTAAAATGATTTTATAAAATGCGTTATTTTGTTGGAAAGATAAAGGAGGTGGTTTCATGAAACCTTTTGAGGTATTTCCATTTATTTTTTTGGGGGCTGGACTTTTATTTATATTGATGCTAGTGCTTGTAAATGTGCTTTTTCTAGCTCTTGAAATAGAATTACCTGCTCCCTTGAAATTTGCATTACCAGGAATGATTACGAGTCTAATTATGTTAGTTGTTATAAATTTTATATGATAAGTAGTTTATTTACTGGTTATACTATTTTATTTTTATAAAAAGATATTTAAATACAAGGGGGGTTCAGAAGTGAATAGTTACAAATTATGGTTAGACGGTAATGAAGAATTTAAGCATACAGAATTAGCAGAAACTCCAAGTAAAGCGAAGTACCAATTTTATAAGTACTTACAAGATGGGATTTGGGAAACGGATTTTAAAACATTTTTGAAATATGTGAGATGTAGAAAGGTAAGAAGAGCCGATATTACATGTATGTTTGGTGATAAAAAGCAGTTTGAACGTATGTGCGAGTTGAGAAAAATTAAATTTGCTTATCAAGGCATGAAAATTGAAGTATGTGGTCAAGTTGGAATCATTGTTGGAAGCACATCAGGATTAAATTTACAGGTCTCTTATTATAGTGATCCTTGGACTTCATATAATTGTCATCCATATTACGAAACAGCTTATTACGATAAAAAAGGAAACGTAGTGGCTGATTATCGTAAAGAAATAGTAACAGTTTAATCGAAAAGAGGATGGATATGAGAGCATATCAGGTAAGTGATGGTGAGTATTCACGGATATTCTTTGCTTAAACAGCAGGACAAGCTAGAAATTTTGGGAAGTGTGAGTTCGGTATTGATTTTATTGATGTAGAAGTCAGAAGAGCTAAATGGGCTGATCAATATAAACATGAAAACTCAATTCCAAAACAGGTTTATTTAGAGAAAGGCTGGTGGTGGGAATGCAGATGTGGAACACCACAATATGAGGAAAGCGCGATTGTTATTAAAGATATGGTTTATTGCGAGAATTGTAAGGAAAAAGCAGATATTAAAAAGAGCAGCTAGCAAAAACTAACTGCTCAGATCAAAAATGAAAATCTAGATGCATAGATAGTATATGACAAGTTATCGGTTATATTCAAGGGGGAGTGGGTATGGATATGAGAAAAGTTAAAGATTTTACAGGCAAGGTTGGAACAGAGTTTATGAGCTTCTTAATTGAAGGGGATAAATTGCATAGTGCCTATTATTCAAAGGTGGAAGTCATTATGGAAGATGGCGCAAAGAAGATGATCTGCATTAAGGATGATACAGCATTGAAAGGAATAGCTGAAGGACATACAAGAGCAGAAGCAATTAAAAAAGCAAAGAATTTCCTAAAGAGACAGAAAGAAAAACAAAGAGCAGCCAGCAAAAGCTAACTTCTCCTCCAATCATGGAATGTGGTTAATGGGTTGGCTACAGAATTGAAGGGAAATAGGGTTTTATACAGGGGGAAGAGAGGAAATGAAGAAATTCGGGAGTGCATTCTTCATAGTAAATGCACTAATAGCGTATTTATTCGCCGTGTTGATTTATACAGATATTATTCCTGTGTCAAAAGAAATAGTAACCATGTTATTAATTGTTGTAGGTTCATGCTTCCTTAGTTTTAGTACGAATGTAGGTGATGATTAATGGAAAAGAAAATCGTTCCTATAGCATCTTATGGATGGAATGCAGAAAAACAATATGTAGAGTTGCAATTGTTAATAAATGAAGAAATATATGTAATGCCAGTATATGAAAAAGATATAAAAGGTATGGAAACTTGGTTTTGGCTAAAGAAACATAATTTAATAAAATAATACTTTTTAATATTTTTCAAGAGGTGAGATGTGTGGAGAATAGAGAATTGACCATTTTAAAAAAACAATCAGATGAAACTTTTAAGTCCATAATGAATAGTAATTTAGCTTGTCTTGTTACTTTAATGTTGGGTAATTATTTACATACAATAGGAGAGATTCCAGAGTGGTCTACCATACTTATTGATTATGTTCTTCCTTGGAGTTATACACTAACAACTATTACATTGTTCATTAGGATTGTAAAAATTAAAAGAAATATGGACAGTCTAAAATTAAAGCGTTACTGTAATAAATTTTGAATTTTTTTAAAAAGAAGGTGAAGGCATGAATAAGCTCCTTGAATATGAAAAGTTTTCAAAGGACAAAAGAAATTTAATGTTAAAAAGTATTGATAATTTATATGATGCTTTGGATAGGAAATACTTGATCTTGATTGGGGATTTAAGAAGAGAAAAAAGTAAGTGGTTATTTAAGTGTACAGAGTTCATTGCTGCTACAAGTAAGGAAATGGAGAATATATATAAGATGCAACAAGAATTGCTATATTTTAAGGTCGAAATAGCAGAGCAGCGTCTTACAAAAGAAAGATATAAAAATTTCATCCTGTTTGTAAGCAGTTTAGATTAAGAATTTCTTGATACAGTAGAGCGTTACTATAAATATTGTCCTAAAGGGGATTATCTAATGAGAAATAGAAAGATTTTTATGAAATTGTCATGTGTTATAGCACTTTTTATGGTAGGAGGATGCTCTAGTTTTAACACAACTAATAAAGAACTAACAGTACAAAATTCTGTTGGGACTAAATCAGAATTACCGAAAGAAAGCGATTATTCAAATTCAAGATTCCAGGCAATAAAGCTTGATAAACATACACTTGTCTTAATTGATAAAGAAACAAAAGTTCAATATTTAAAAGTAGTTCGAAATGCAGGATTTGATGGAGGATTAGATATTGTACCTTTATATCAAGCGAATGGTAAACCATATGTAGGTAACGAAGTAAAAGATAATCGTTTTTCCATACAAAAAGTAGATAAATATACTTTTATTATCACTGATGAAGAAACAAAAGTTCAATATTTAAAGGTAGTTCGAAATGGAGGATTTGATGGTGGAGTTGTAATAAAACCTTTATTAAATACAGAAGGAGGATTACTTACAACTCAATAAAAAGAGAATTCGTAATAAAAGAATTCATTAGATTTCTTGAATATAGTATTATAATTTGAATTTTATTAGAAAAGAAGGTGAGTAGATGCATGTTTTTTATAAGTTAAACATTGATATGAAAGCAAATAGAACAATGGAAAAACCATATGAGATTCACATTGAAATTCACTATTTTAATAAAGAATTTCAAATGAGAATTCAAAATTTAGTTGAAAAATATAGACCAGCTTTTGAAATTAAATCTAAAAACTTCATTGTAAAACATTTACAAAAGAATAAGGTTAATATAAATCTTGTTAGTTATAGAAATAAGGAATATAAGGCTGTTATGACAGGTGATAACTCTTATTTATATAACTTAAACTACTTTAATTTCCAAAGCGGTTATTTTTCATTTTCAGAGCGTAATGCGGCCGAAGAAACAATGTATAAAATGAAAGAGATTATTAAAGGAACTTTAAATAAAGAAGCATTGATATTTCAACAGATATTTTAATGGAATTTGAATTTTATAGAAATTTAGGTGTGAGAATGAAATTTAATGAAAGCTTTATAAAATTTTTAGTATTAATTGGTTCGGGTGTATTAGCTTGGCTTCTAATTGAATATTACATGTTAAATTTTTAAAACAAAATTGTTCAGTCAAAGTTATCAAATCTTTAATATGTAACTATTAAATTGACTCGTATTAAGAAATATAGTTATTTTTAACATTAAATATAAGACGCATAATGCGTAACAAAGGGGATTAAACAATATGAAGATTTATGTATTTACTATAACTAATGGGATAACTGGTGTTGTAAATGGGGTTGTTTTTGTTGAACATGAGTGGGAAGTAACGTGTCGTTTAGCAGATTACTATAGTTCAACGGAAGATGAATTAATTGCAGATGGAGGATTAACTTATAGGGAAATAGATAATTTAGAACAACTTCGTGATCTATCAAATAATACAGATGTAATTGCTTTTATGTAATCTGTATTTCAAAGATTAATTATCTATTTTCATTTATAAAAAATTAGAAGGGATATGTATAATGAGTAAATCTAATGAAAATACCAATATACATTTCGTAATGTCTTTTGTAATTATTTTAATATCAATTGTAATAGGAGTATCTATATTCCCGGCAATAAAATCATCTATAACTGAATTTCAAATGGAAGAGGAGACATTAGCAAAAGGTAAGCTAGTAAACGCAAAGATTATTGATAAAAAATTTATAGAAGGTGATGCAGGAATTCCTGCTATGGGTGTTCCAGGTTCTCCAGCTAAATATCTGCTAACGCTATATGCAAATGATCAAACACAAGTATTAGACGTAAAAAGCGATTTCTTTAAAAAGATAGACGTAGGTGATGAAATTAAGGCTTATGAATACAAAGATCATCTATCAATAGAACAGGATAAGAGAAAAAGTGGGTGGGATTAAGAAAAAGGAGGATCTAAAAAGTGAATATATACAAGATAATTTTTTTAATACTTTTAGTGTCTGTTATACTGATGATTTTTCCTTCGATACTTATAAAAATCAAACATATTAAGAGGCTTAATAGTAAAAAGAAACCATTTAAACATGGTTCATCTAATGCTAAAAATGTAAAAGTAAATAAAAATGAAAATCATGTATATGTTATTAATCGATGCAAGGTTAATTATAGTAAAGAAGATAGAGAAATAATGAGTCGAATTTTCAACCAAAATAGGACCGTTTCTATTAATTCTAGTTCAAAACATTTCACTGATTCGGTTAAGACTAAGAAGGAGAATTCTATACAATTTAATAATGATTCCACTAATTTTACTAATAATAAAAGTGGTACAGACGTTGCTTTAGATATAGCGTTAGGTGTTGCTGTTATTTCCGCTAGCCAACAGGTAAGTAATTTACCTTCAACTACAAGTCCAGACTGCGGTCAGAACGTTGATACAAGCTTAGATTGTGGTGTATTTTAATGACGTTACAAAATTTATTTATAAATTAATGAAATCTTAGAAGTACATCATTTTGTATTTTTAATATGAAAGGGCGATTTGAAATGTTAATGAATACAATATTTCCTAGATTGTCTATGTTATTATTAATTGGTGTAATTATATATGACATTTATCTTTACCCAGAACAAAAGTTATTTTATGTGATTTTGGCATTCTTTTCCTTTTTCTTCATTGCGGATATTTTACTTACGATATTTAACAACCTATTAGATGCTGAAAAATAAGAGGGGAGTTTTATTAATGAATTACGAAGATTTTAAAAATAAAATAAAACAAATAGGTGGGAAAAGTATTAATATTGGCATGGATTCAAATAATAGCATTAATCCTTTAGGAATCAGTACTATTCATGCAGACGTAAATTATGAAAGAGAGTCAAAATGTAATAAAATAATGTGCATTTTAGAAGTGCATTTTGAAATTATTCTTACTTCGCATGAAAGAAATGTAATTCGTGAAATAGTAACTGAAAATATTGATAGAAGCATAAAGCAAGATTTTAAAGTTTTGTATAATGGATTATTACAGAAGGAAGAAGAAGGGGATACTAAATTAAAATGGCTGATTAGTGCTGTGAAAACCCTTATATAAATAATAGATTGCAAAAGAGATAATAGGGAGAAATTCCTTATTATCTCTTTTTTAGTTACAATGTTATGTTTAAAATTTTTCTTCAGAATGGATGATGTGTTATTGAAATAAAACTTAGCATAAAAAAGTCCCATTTTTTATAAAAATACAAACATAAAGAACGTAGGTTCGTGTATAATAAGAACAAATGTTCTTTGTAGGGGGATTTAAGATGTATGACTATTCTATTTTGCCGAATCGTATTATTTTATGTGTAGATCTTCGTAGCTTCTACGCTTCAGTCAGTTGTATCAAAATGGGCTTAGACCCACTTCACACAAAGTTAGCTGTAGTTGGCGATGTGAATAGAAGTGGTTCAATTGTGTTAGCTGCAACGCCACCATTAAAAGCATTAGGTGTAAAGAAGATGGTAAGAGCCTACGAAGTCCCTCGTAGAAAAGACATACTTGTGGTAAATCCAATTATGAGTACTTACATAAAATGCTCCAATTTCATCACGAGATTAGCTTTACAGTACGTTCCTATTGAGGATTTTCACCAATACTCCATCGATGAGTTTTTTATGGATATTACGGACAGTATTCATTTATTTGCTAACGATCCGTATGAGTTCGCCTTGAAATTCAAACGTGAGATATATGCAAAGACACGAATTGAATGCACGATAGGAATTGGGCCTAACCCTTTAATGAGTAAGGTTGCTTTAGATGTGGAAGCAAAGAAAACAAAAGATTGCATAGCATACTGGAAGTACGAAGATGTACAAAAAAAATTATGGCCAATACGACCACTCAGTAAATTTTGGGGGATTTCGGATAAAACAGAAGCGAAACTAAACCGTAAGGGAATACATTCAATAGGTGATTTAGCGCAATACCCACTAAAGTACTTAAAACAAAGCTTTGGAATAATTGGAGAAGAACTTCACTTGCATAGCAATGGCATTGATTTAAGCCGTATTTCAGAAAAATATGTTCCTGTAACAACTTCTATTGGTAAAAGCCAAATATTCATGCGAGATTACTCGATTGAAGAAGTACAGGTAGTATTGTTAGAACATATAGAAGAGGTATGTTATCGGTTAAGAAGAGAAAGAAAATTAACGCAAACAATACATTTCGCTGTTGGCTATAGCAGAGATTATAGTGGGGGGATTAAAAAGACCTGTACATTACCACGCCCAACTTGCTTGACGATGGATATTTACGCTGTTTGCATGCGATTTTTACATAGATTATATACGGGTGAGCCTATAAGAAGTATCTCTATATCATTCACTAATTTAGTAAAAGATGGGGAGGAGCAACTTTCGTTGTTTGATAATGTAGAAAGAAGAGAAAAAGAAATGAAATTAGCATATGTCATGGATGATATTCGGTCAAGATTCGGTAAGAACAGCATATTAAGAGGAATATCCTATTGTAATGAAAGTACAGCTAGAGAAAGAAATAAGTTGTTAGGGGGCCATAAAGCATGATGAATTCTCAAATGCCAAAGGGACGGAAGATGGTAAAATGGAATGCCTTTGCTAGTTTGCCGGAGCAGTTTCAGGGTATTAATGAAATTTTCAAGGAACAAAGCAAAATAAAGAAACCAATCTTGGATCAGCAGCAATTAGAGCAAATTGGCCAAGTATTAGAAAAGTCTTTATCTATAGAAGAAGAAGTACATATACTATATTATCGAAATGGTTATATACATAACGAAATGGTGACAGTAATAAAAATAGATCTATATAAAAGAGAAGTAATTACAACCGATGCTTTTCGAAATCGTTGTATATTTGGTATAGATGAAATTGTTGATTGTTATTTAGCCTGGTAAAGTGAAAGAAATACACCAGGTACTAAAAAAGAATGGTAATCAAAGAATAAGTTTTTGGTTAATTGCATAATTTGATTGTACTTAAATTTTTAAGCAGTTATTATTCAAGTAACGTATAATGAGTTAACTATTATTATTAAATTAAGGCTGTTTTTGTACATTTTTTCTAAAACACAAAAATATATATGACAACAGCCTTAATTTAATATTGTCCAATTTTTATGTTCGTTTGATTAAGCAGTATGCGTTGTAAATTAGATTCAAGAGTTTATTATTATTCACACTTAATATGAGATAGAATAGGTTCTAAATTAACCTTAAAATTGTATTATCAATATATAACTAAAATAGTATGAAGGAGAAAAAGAATGACAATTAGTATTAAGCAAACGGGACCTACTTGTGGAATTTATGCAATGTTAAATGGTTTATACAACTTAAACAAGATTAAGAGTGTTACTAAGAAACAGACTGATGATGTAGTTTGTAATTTATTAAGTGAAAATGTAATAACAAAAAGAGGTATTGCTATTAATGGTAATACCTTTTTAGGAGAATTTTTCGATTTAAATTTGTATAGAATGTTCCTAGATAATAATTTGGAGATATTCAATCAAGCAACTGGATGTGAAGATATAAAATATGATGTAAGTATAAAGAACATAGAACATCTAAATTCTAAGGAGTTAATTATGAAGTTACAACAGAATAAGTGTTTTGTACTTTTTAGTTTATGTACATATAAACGTCCTACAAAGGTTCATATAATTTCTCATTGGGTTTCTATAGTTGGTTATGATAATAAAACTAGTAAATATATTGTAGTAGATAGTCTAAAAGGAAAAATCAAGAAATACTCTTTGGAGCGATTATATCAAGGGAATAACCGGCTGCAAGATGCTCAGTTTCAATGGGAAAATTTTAAAATCGGTAAATTCCAATATTGGGAACACCCTTGGGGAATACACCCTGTTAAGAAGCATGTAAAAGAGCAATATGACAAGAAAAAGGCGTATTTAAAAGAGGGGATTATTAAGCATGAAGTACCTCATACATCAGGGGAAATGATAGTGGTTGAAAAATTATGAGCGCTAAGAGATTATTCTGGTTTATATAGAAATTGCAGCTGATCATATGGTTAGTAGGGCAGTAGTGAAATTATATATTATAAGTTTAGGAGCAAGAATATGAGTGAAATATTATTAAGAAGAGAAGATAATCCAAGAATATATAATGTAGTAGACAAGTTTTCTGCAAAATTAGGAATTAAGGATATAGTCGTATATGAAAAAAATTCCAAACCATTTTCTAATCAATATACTGGACTAGCAAAAAGAAAAGGATTAGTATTACCATCAGTTTTAATTAGGGATGCACAGTTACATCCTCATGTATTGAAGTTTTTTGTTGGGCATGAGTTAATCCATTTTTACCACAAAGAATATGGATCAAAACAGGCATATAATTCTTTCATTGCAAAATTATGTACTTTGTTTATGATAGAAGGCCCTATGCAAAAAGATAATGCAAAGGTGTTATTACAAGAGATGAGAGCAAATATAGAAGGTGCTGTAATAGCGGAATTAAGTAATAGTGAAATTATCGATGCACAAATTTTAGCTCAAAATAAGAATAATGACCCTCTTATCCCAGCTTCTTATAAAGTAGGATACCCAGATAGAAACATGATTTCTAATTTTTGTACTAAATATAAGAAGTTTGATGAAAGTGTTGCACGAATAATTTTAGATGACTTTTGTGATAAAATGCATATATCAAAAAAAGAACAATTTATTAATAAGATTGTGGATGATTTTTTTATTAATACTCTTTGAAGTGATTACATTAGAACATTCATAAAACCCCATTCATTTTGAAGAAATATGATTCATAATGGATGGGGTTCTACTATTTATATTAATATTATTATCAAACTTTATATTTCACCAAACAATGAAGACTGATTCCAATGAATTCTATTCAAATTGTCTTTTTTCTAAACGATCAATCGCTTCTCGTTTCTTTTCATTATTTATATTTGTATAGATACTAGTAACCTCAACAGAAGTGTGACCAAGTTGATCTCGTAGCAATACTAAGTCCTTGTTTTCCTTATAATGATTTGTAGCATATGTATGACGTAGCTTATGTGGGCTACGCTTTTCATCGAAGGCGCTTGAATACTTCTCTACTAAGTTCTGTATAGCGCGTACAGAAAGCTGTGTGTATTTTCCCTGGTACCTAGTTACAAATAGAATATCCTCTTCAGGCGGACACATATATTTCTCTAAACGTACTTTCATGTATTCCTGTACGTCGTCTAAACACGATTTCGTTGCGAGAATTGAAGATTTTTTATTACCTTTACGTGTCACCTTAATGGTTCCCTGTCGAAAGTTTATACTTGAGAGGGTAAGACTAGCTAATTCTGATACTCGAAGCCCAGTGCCTAAAATAAGGCTTATTAATGCTATATCACGTTCTTTGTCACGTAAAAAATAATTGTATTTACGTGTAGATGTCTCTTTTAAGATTGTTGCATAATCATTTATTAAAAATCGTAAGAATGCTACATCCTCATTATCATTAAAGATAATATTTGCCACTTCATCAGCTCTTGCTGCAGCATCAACTTTTTCTTTATGTAGTTCGATTTTCTCCATAACGTTACGTGAGAGATAGCTTTTTCCATGCTCATCTTCTGAATTCTGTGCTAAATATTTAAAGAGAGATTTTAAGGCAGAAAAGGTTCTATTAATAGCTCTAGTTTCAATTCCTTCACCTTGTAAGTACATGTGAAAGCGATTTACATCATTTAAGGGTAATGTCTGTAATGTCTCAATAGGTATATCGGTTATATTAGTAACCACGTTACCATTTACGACAGCTAATCGCTTAAGAATAATCCATTTAAAGAATTTTTCAAATTCAGTTATATATGCGTATAGAGTAGCAGGGGAGAGAGCAGTCTTCATTTCTAGGTATTCTATGACATACCAGGGCATATTATTTTTATGCTTTTCTACAAGAGCTTTAAAACGTTCTTTTTCTCTATTACTCATGGTGTACACCTCAAATCTTCTAATTAAGTGATAATATATACTATTAAAATGCTTCATAAATATGTATTGGACAACAAGAAAGGTATCAATTTTATATTGATACCTTTACTATACATAATTCTATTATAATCGACAATCTTCACGTTAAATACATTTTTAACGAACAGATGTTCTGTTTTTATGTTTGGAAAGCATTGATTCTTTTACTCTAGGCAATGCGAAAATATAACTAGTTCTTCTAAATGGAATATTATAAACAAAGCGACTATTTAGAGCAAGAAAAATCCACAGGAGTAGCATATGTAAAATATGACCTATACTCACTATAACTTGTAAGGTTTCTAGACTAAATACAAGGCTAATAATAGCAAGGGGAATCCATAGTAAAAAAGAAAACATTAAGATACTAGTGCTTAAACTTATAAAACGTGTTATTTTTGTATGCATACGCTTAATTTCTATACCTCCATTTAAATTAGTTAATATTATTTCTATCTACACATTAGTACGATAAATCATGCTATATTTAGCTTCAATATTAGGAATGCTACGACAAAACATGTGGTCACACATGAATGAATTACAACTTTAATTTTACCACGAGATATATCGTGGTTGTTGCAAAACAAAGTATGCTTTTTTATGTTTATATATCGTCGAATCTCTAGCGCTAGAAGAAAAGCATTTGCAAAACAGCACATAAACAAGAAAAATTCAATTAAAACTCGCATCATGACATTTTACCTCATTAAATAATAATATTTGATAATTAAATCATAACATAATAATATATAAACATCAACTGTTCGTTAAATAGGGATTTAACGCGAAGATGAAAAAGCGCAGTGTAATGTATTTTCCCCCCCTCTTTTGTACAAGGACATGAAAATGGATACTTTTTAGACATGAAAGTAGATACTTCATAAATGTCTTTTGTTACTTATGTAGAATTAAATTAAATTTTAGTTTTACTTCACAGTTAATTAGGTTTTACTGTGAAGTAAAACCGAGAGCGTGGCTCTCTTTTTTATACTACTTACTAGTTAACTTTGTTTCAAATTCAGTTAAATTAGTTGAAGCGTTACTAAATTTTTGTTCAGAAAGTTGACGAGATTTTCGTGCTTCTTTCATTCTGTCTTCCATTGGAGCTACACCTCGTATTCCTTGTAATATAGCATTTGCTGCATTTTCTCTATAATTTGCCGCAGCACCAAACTCTTCTCTAAATTTACTTATTTTTTCTTTTAAAACAGGGTCATTTATTTTATCGGATGCATTAAAGTTGATATTCTCATTTGACAATTCTCTGTATTTAGTTGATACAAGTTCCATTTGTTTTTGTAAAGCATTTTGATCTACAGTTGCTGGAGTTTCCCCCTCTTTGTTGAAAACTGATTTTACTTCTTGATTCCATATATCATTATACTCTTTTATCATGGAATCAATTTTAGGTTTAATTTCATTTTTGTATGTAACAGTATCCTTATCTGAAGAAGATTGAGGTTGTTCTTGTTTAGTGGTAGTCGCTGTATAATGCTGATCTATATTAAATCTAATTTTATATTTTCGAGTTTTTGCAATTGTCATTTCTGGGCTTTGCCTATGGATTTCAAAAGTAAAATCAACCCAGTTTATTGATTCTAAATCTTGGGTGCCGTAGTTTTTAAATACAACTTTATTATCCATTGTATCGTCAATTTTTAAAGTAGGGTGTAAACGAGCTGGTTTGGCAGCATTAAATGTATTAGTTAGTTCGCCCTGATCAGTAGTACCATGTACGTCATTAAAGTTAAGAGTAAAAGTAGAACTTGAAGTGTTCTCAATTGTAAAGGCTATACGAATAGAACCAATATCATTTCCGTCCAATACTTTTTCTTTATTTGTTAAAGATAGTTGGTTTATAGATACTTTAAGTCCATCAAAATCATCTTCGAATTTTGCATTATCATAAATTAGGAAATGCTCATTATTTAAACCATTAGGACTATATTTATAGGGTCCAGCATTAATAGTTGTATTTATTTCTTTTACCGATACCTCTTCTTTTGTAGCTTTTTTCTGTGTAGTGCTTAATTTTTTTGAGCTCTCTTGCTTTGATTTTTCCACTGTGCTAGCAGTATCATTAGATTCACACGCTGTCATCCCCATAAATAAAGTACTACATGTTAAAGCTACTAATAATTTCTTATTCAAAATTCAATTCCTCCAAATATTCAAATGTAATATTTATTATAACAAATTTAGTTTCCTATTTTTTTAAAAAGTATCCACTTTGGTGTCTTAATTTAAAAAAGTACCCATTTTCTTGTCATGAAATGATGACAAAAAAATGGGTACCAAATGAACTGTATCTGTTAATAATTCAGTATTTTACACTATAAGATTAGTTCCTACTTTCATGTCTTTGTACATCTTTGTACATGTAAAAAGACATGAAAATGGATATTTTTTATAAAGGGATTGCTGCAGTTAAATATATTAAAGAATTATTCATCCTTCTCTATTTACCTATACTATTATTTTTATCAATATATATAGCAAATTATAATGACTAAATAAATTTGATAGAAATCGTTTTAAAAAATTCACAAACGATTCAGCAGGTCTATATATTTTTGAAGTACTTTAAAATGTTATCTCGTAAAGTCCTATTTCTAAACATTTATTAATGGAATTAATAAATTGTTTAGAAGTAATGACTTTGCAGATTGTCTTAAGGGCTACATAATCCCAGGAATCCCCCTTTTACGTGTGTGGATTTCCCCTCTATCTTAGGAAGCTGAAAAGACCTATCTTTTTTTTAATACTCACTTTTTACAAATTAATAAACACTTATCAATTAAGGAAAGTTGAATATAAACTAATTAAGAAGCATAATACTATGTGAATACTTATTTACACATAAGAAAAATTCTCATAAAAAACAAGGGAATACCTTTTATTTAACTATAGTGGTGTTATATGATAATTAAATAGTTAGTGATTTTCTTGGAAAGGAGAATATCATGAACATAAAAGAGATGATTTTTGTTCTCTATGATTTAGGTATTTCTTTAGCTACACTTAGTAAATTATATAGAGAATCTAATGAAGAACAATTAAATCATCTGTTGGAAGGCGATTTCTTAGAACTGCAATTCTCACTTGGAGTTTTTAATGATAATGAACTTGAATTACTTTCCTCAATAGATTCAATTCAAAAAAGTAAATCAAACATCTCTAAGATATTAAGTGAATTTTCAGATGAGAAAATCGAATATTTTATATATTATGAAGATGGTTATCCAACTTCTCTGAAAAGTATCCCCTCTCCTCCTTTTTTTATTTTTATGAAGGGCAATAGAAGTTTATTAGAAAATAAATTCATTTGTTCTATTGTAGGGACAAGAAATCCAACAGATCAAACTTTGAAACAAATAGATAGTACTGTTCAAGAGATGGTATCAACAGATATCGTAATTGCAAGTGGCCTAGCATTAGGTACTGATATTCACGCACATAAGTGTACGTTAGATAGTAATGGTAAAACAATAGCTGTACTTCCAAGTCCTATTGACGATGTTACTCCTAAGAGTCATAAGCCCTATGCAAATGAAATATTAGCAAAAGATGGTCTTTTAATAAGCGAGTACTATAAAAGTGAAACTGTATTTAAAAAAACAAATTACATTCATCGCAACAGAATTATTTCTGGTCTTAGCAACGCTGTAATTATTGCAGAGTGCTCAGAAAAAAGTGGTACTATGCACACTGCTCGATATGCTTATAAACAAAAAAGACCGTTATATTGTTTTGATAACAAATCTACAGGTGTCCTAAAAATTTTGTCTAGTAATAGTGCAAGGATATACACAAATTTAAGTAATCTTAATTTCTAATTTTTCATTAATAAAGGAGTGATCTCTCAATGGCAAAAGCGGTTGTTCTAGCTAGGTTAACGGTTTTTGATGAAGATTTTAAGATGTATACTGGTGTTGAAGAGTTTATCAAAAATTTAAATGAAGATGGACATAAAATAATCGTCATTTCGCATGATACTGAAAGTATAAGAATTATGAAAGAAATCTTCGAGGAAACATTTGAGTTTAAAGTGATATGTACATACCGTAAAAGAATTCGAGAAAAAGTTAACGAAGATAATGCAAGTAGTTTTATTTTGGTCGGTAGCAGCGATGATGATTTAATATTAGCTGCTAATAAAAGAATTTTGATTATTAATCCTGCATGGAGTGTAAAGCAAGAGGAAAAGCCAGCTCGATATGGTATTACACTTGAAAGACCTAATCAATTACTTGAAGCAATTAGGCTTATTAATAATCAAAACAAATGGTATTATGAATTAGAAATAGATCAAAATACTACTGTATTAGCACTAACTTCTGCAAATACACTTAATGGTGATGTTGTACGAACAGAAAAAGAAGTTCTAATAGGATTTGAAAACCTATTAAAGTCTGGTGATAGAAATTATTTTAATACACTTTATTTTCACTTGATTTCAGGAGTAATGAAAAGTTCAGAATTACGAAATGTAGATAGATGGGGGATTTTCCCTTCTTCAAGTGTTAATTTAAATGAGGAACTTGAAGAACTTAAAGAGAGATGCCGATATCTAACATATAAAAAAATGAACAAGCCTTTATTTATTAGACATACTGCTGTAAATAAAAGCCGTAATACAGATCCTGAGATACGCCGTAGACAAGGTTGTATGAAACACTTTGATTCTATCGTATTAAATCCATACTATGCAAACAAGATTAAGGGACAAGTTGTGTGTGTAATAGATGACTATATTACTAATGGTATTTCTTTTGAGACGGCTAGAAATTTATTGCTTAAAGCTGGCGCAAAGAAGATCATACTGGTGGCATTAGGTCGATATAGAAAAGGACAACATGGAATTTACCAACATGAGGTTTACGATTTAAAGGGTAACATTACTAAACCAGGTTATAATTACACTTTGAATTCTAGAAAAAACTTAATTGGAAAATACGACAATAGTGCGAGAGATGAAGTGCGTCGTATATACGATATATTAAATGGATAATATATTGATAACATTAGAATTTAACAAAGGCTAGATATTTTTATTCTTACACAAAGAATTTACGCTTGAAGAATACGAAGAAATGTATGAAGACGATTATGCCTATTGGGGGTACGGAAACGATTTAAAGAATAGCCCGCCACATCTGAAAATATTTCCGTCTAAGAGAGGAACCTATCATGAAATAAGATGGGTTCTTGTTTTATTACCAAATTAGAATTATCTTATGGGGTTAATCATGCTAAACATTCAAATCACTTATCCTGGAATAAGTAATTTGAATGTAATCTATTGGCTAAAAGGTTACTTTCATTTTATTGTATTATTACTGGCTAAGTAGTTTAGACTTTCATGTCCCGTTATTGAGACAAGAAATTACCTACAAAATTTATGGTAATGGCTATTTATCAACGATTGTTCATAAGATTTTAGTTTAGACTTTTATGTCTTTCTACAGTACAACAACAAAGACATGAAAATGGGTACTTTTTAGAAAAGAAAGTGGATACTATTTTTAAGCGATAGAATGTGTGAAATTTAATTACATTAATAAATGTTATATATATCAATGCACGGGGTGTCTTTTCTTTATGATTTTACACAAATAAAAAAGCCTCGTTATAAGGAGGCTTTTTTATAATAAATAGATTTAATTAATTACTCCAACCCTCATAATAAGCTGTCCATGTTTTATCCATTTCTTTCGTTGCCCCTTTTAAATACCACGTGATACCAATTACAGTGACGACTTTGTTCGGTATCTCTTCTCTAGTAGCAAACCCTGGTACTCTCAGCGTTTTCTTTTCCGCTGCCATAGTAACGTTTTCTTGCTTCGGACTTTCAGTATTAGGTGTTGCAGCCATAGCTCCACCTGTACTAGATAACATAATACCAGTCGCTAATGCTCCAACTACTAATTTCTTGAACATAAAAATTCCCCCTCAAATATTTTTTTATAACTTGCACAACAAACTTAACACGTTTTACAAATAATGTTAGTTTATTAAACTTGATAAAATAATATTTAAGTATTCAGAAATTAAAATATCAAATAATTTTATGTAAACCATATTCTAACATCAGATCGTGATTATGCTTATTAACAAAGATATTCTTTCGTCTGTTCAATCCTTTACAGAAAATCGGCTTTTTATATATGATGACCCCTATATGAAAAATTCTTTAACGTACGGAATTCGCGTTTGGTTGGCGCTCCCCCTAGTAGTTAAAATTTCATTGTGTTTGCAGCTAGTTTTAAAAAGTACCCACTTGGTTGTTGTCTGTATGTGAAAAAGTATCCACTTTAGTGTCTCCGTTTAAAAAAATATCCATTTTCTTGTCCCGATATGCGGACAAGAAAATGGATACTAAATAAAATTCCCCCGTAGATAATTCAACATATTACACTATAAAATAAGTTCCTACTTCATGTCTTCCTACTTAATATTTACTATCTTTTATTATATTTATCATAGATTTTTTTATACACATCCAGATACCATAAATAAGTATCCACGTAACAAGACAAGATTGATAGATAGGAATTACAATTTCAGTTGTTGCAGCCTTTATAAAATTCCATACGGATATAAATATAGATTCTTGTAAATTAAAATAAAAATCTCCTAAAATCCTAGAGGGTTCTATGCTGGATATAGGTATTGTACTTATAATTAGAAATGTGATGAAAACAGCTATTGGTAGTGGTATTAAAAAAAAACCTACTGTCTTTCGTAGTGAATAGATCATAGTATTCTTTCCTTTCTAATTATAAAGTGAAATTGCAGTTTTTACTTTCCTTCCACACCTAGCTTTTCTCTCATCCAACTCGTAAATTCATCGTTTCTCATTTTTTCACTATTTGCCCCAGTTTCCTTTATAAATAATTCGAAGTATTCTCTTTGTGTGCTGTTTTTGGCGTCTGATAAAGAAAAATAAAATGTAGTTTTTGTAGATATAACTTTTGCTTCATCTCCAAATTCATTTATTTCTATAAGTTTGAGGGAATCCCCTTCAATCCTGTTAATGAAAGAAATTAAATCTAACCATCTTTGTTTTTTTGCCTGAGTACCCAGTATGTTTGGTGAAAGCCACATAGGTATATCGATAGGAGTATTGTTTTTTAAATATCCTTGTTGGAAGCAAATGAAATTTGAATCTTCCTTAATAACCTTTACTTCTAGTGTATATTCGTTAATGGTACAGGAAAATACCACTTCATTATGTTGATGTTTGGGATCATTCACGTATATATGTTTTTCCTTTGAGAAACCATTAGTTTTAATAGTCATATTTACCCATCTACGTTGAGTCATTTTTATCCTCCTATTTAAATTTTTTAATGTTTATATAGAAATAAAATAATTTAAAGGTCTGTCATTTAAAAATTACGCTTTCCCTTCAAATCTTTTAACTACTCTATGATTACCAGTATAATTTAAATTTATAAAGATTTCTTATAAAAAATTGTAAATTTATTTTTTGTTCCTAGTAATAGTTAAATTCCCCTAAACCAATCCTTGTTATAAAATTGATATGCAATCTTTGAAGTGTGTATTATTTGTTTATCTACATTCGCATAAGGTGTAGGATTTGTGGTTAGAAACATATTAGTTTTAAATATAATGAAGAAAAATCAGAAGTATTATTAGACGGAACCAAAACAGTTGTCTTATTTTATACTGAAATACGTTGTACAAAAATAAAAATAGATGAATTGTATTCCATGTTCGGATATACATTCATCTATTTTTTGGATTTAATTAGCATGGCCAAGGATTTGTATGATTTTATCAGCTTTGGAGTTTTCGATATGATAGTACATCTCTAACCCTTTTCTTTCAGCTTTAAGAGCTTTCCCTCTCATTTTAGATAAATGTTGCGATACTGTTGATTGTGGAATATCCAAAATGTCTGTTAATTGAGTTACATTTAGTGTTTTACTTTTAGCTAATTCACTTACAATTTGTAGACGTACAGGATGTGCCATTACTTTTAATAACTCTACGTTTTCTTCTGAAACCAATCCTTGCACGTTATCAGTATTAAAGTTGTTCATAATAAAACCTCACATTCAATTTAAAATTTAATAACATTTTATAATGTATATTCCTAATATTATTATATCGGAATGTCTTGTTTGTTTGACTATGGATTAATTATATAATTTCAACTTGTGCTATGTGTGGAGTTAAGATGTTTTTCATATGAAGTTTTTAGAGGATTCAAACAACTGAAAAAGCAACAAAGAGATAAAATCTCTTTGTTGCTTTAAATTAATGAATTATGCAGTATAAAACTACCAATGTCATCAATATACCCATATATATTATAGATAATCTAGGTTAGGAAATCAAAGGTAATGATTCCCTTAAGAAAATTGATTATCCATAATAAATTCAATAAATATTGATGGATCTAGTTCGAAAGTAATTTTCACATCAACAGTTACCTCTTCGTTTGTGTGTGGGTAATGATGTCCTACACATGTATTCATTACAAATTCTTGTTCAATTGCATTATTAAACGCAGTATTACTGATTTCATGTTTAATTTGTAGCACAGTACAATTAGATACCATTTGTTTTATTTGAGAGACATCAAACTCATCTAGATGGTCTATTACTTCGCTAACTTCAAGCTCTTTATCCCATGCTACTGCATCATCTAACTCTGAGGAATCATAATTTATCGAATAACAGTCATCTACTAATACGTCGAATAGTGCCTTGTCAAAAATAGCCTCTAAATATTCTAATAAAAATGCATTTATTTCTTCATCATCCCAAAATGCATTTATTACAGATGCATCTTCAGAAGAAATTCGCGATTCAAGATCTTCCATATATAATAAATCTTTTAAAATGGCTATATCTTTTTTGAATAATTTAAGAAATGAATCATAGCTACCATAGGTCATTTCAATATAATTAGCATCATCTTTATCTAGTGATATATTACATAACAAACAGTGGCCATAATACATTACTTCTTCGGCAGCTTCAAAGTATACATATTCTTTTTTAAAGAATTCCTCTTTGCAACATGGACATTCATGAAATTTAATTAAAGATTCACTGTCTCTTTCTTTCTTTTTCCCGTTTAAAAATTTATTAAACTCTTTATCATCTTCTTTGTGTTCATTAATAAACTGATTAGATATAAAGACTTTTTTTAATAAAGTGAAGTGTCTAATGAATTTCCAAATATGTAAATCGTTAACTTGACTTGTGCCTTTTAAATCGAGTTTATGTTCTTTTACATATTCTTTAAAGTTAGGTAATTTTTCATTGTAAATTGGAAAAACAATAGTTAATACTTGTGCTATTAAATATTTAACTAGTTCCTCAGTTAAATCATATTCATGGTGAGTAATAGAGTTTCTCAACTTATTTAATTTATCAAATGTTCCATAATCAATTTTTGAAATGTTTAAGTCATTTAAAACTGCTGCACGATCGATCGCTTCCATATAAGTTATAGTATTACCTTGGTAACTCTTAGAGTTCTCACCATTATTGTTCAATTTATATTTCATTTCTTTTGTGAAATAATCATTTAAATCTTTAAAAATAAGTAGTTCTTGTTTCTCCTTTACTAAATACTTAAAAAGAGTTTCTGTAGAATGGTGTATACCTATTATTGCATCTTTTATAATGTATTCTCTATCACTTTCTGGAGCTGTTTCTAATTGTTTTAAATTATGAATAGCATTTTTCAAGGAATGTAGCCCGTTTTCAAGAATGTCCATTTAAAGTCCCCCATTGGAATAATTAAAAGTTTTAGAAATTTATTATGCCGCTATAGTTGAAATCGCTTGTTTATAAATAAGCTGTTGTTTTCCATTTACTAATATAAGAACAGTGAATCTGTCTACACCAGAAATTTCACCCATGATTCTAACACCACTTTTTAAAAATATAGTGACCTTTTTGTTAGTAGAAGATAAATTCTTATATAATTCTTCTTGGAAATCTTGCATTCTCGTACGCTCCCTTTCATTAGGATAATAACCTTATTTGTAAATGTAAATAAAATAATACCCTATTTTTTCTTTAATGAATAATTTCTATAAAAAAGTAGTAAAGGGTGTCTCAAGTCCTTTACTACTTTCACTTACCAGTTATAACTTAGTTTTCTTACTATCAAGGTACCTATATTTTATCAAAAGAATAAATTTTCTGTCAAATAATCCTAAACTTATAAAGTACTCCAGGCATATAATTTAACTATATTGTTAAATATGCTATAATATGATTTATATCACTAAGAAACTAGGGTTGTATCCACTTTGGACCATCGTTTTATACGGTGGTCTTTTAGTTTATATACAATCTATATTATGCGTTAACTCTTTTGTGTGCTTCTTACTAAGAATGCATCTTATGAAAAAAGAAACTAAGGTTCGTTTATCTAACTCAACAAAATCGCTGGGTTGCTTATTATTTTCTACTTTGACCATACAATCTGTTACCACTAAAGTTTAATGACACGTATAAGCTCTTTTATAACTCTACTAATGAAAATGTATACCTATAATAAAAAAGCTCTCACAATTAATGTGAGAGCTTTATAACCTAATTATACTATTTCATTCTGTTTTCAATCTCATCCCTAGAATTGTACAATTCGTTAATCTGTTGACGCTTTGTTTCGTTCATATAAGGGGTGTCCTTCTCATTTTGTTTCTGCTCTGTTTGCTCTTGGGGTAATGGTTTATATGGATCTAGCTTTTGCTCTCTAATTCCGTTGTACATGATGACACCTAAAACAATAACTATAAGCCCTAATAAGATCATGAATTCTTTCAATGTCTGCTTACTCATCGCTGCTTGCTTCACTCCTTGTGTTAAAATCTCTCTTGTTGTCCTCCAACTTCCAATTTACTTTCTACACGTTGTTTACAATTTCCCTCAATTTTCCTGCATAGGAAATTGTGTGGTTATTTATACTAAAACCATTTTTAAAAGCAGATATTTTTTGTCTTTTATATAATGTAAATAGGGTAGAAAGATTTAGTCATTTGTCCCTAACTAATGCATTTATGATTTATATTTTAAATGCGTATTTCATATTATTATTATATAATAATTAAATTGATGCAAGGAGGTTTTTTATATGGCTATAGATATGCAGAATTTTATTACTGAAAGTTTTATTAGACTTTTTCAATTCATAGGTATTGTAAGTTTATTTTTTGTAGTTTGCATAAGTATATATTACATCGTCAACCGCTATACTCAAATAAACTTATCATTTGGCTTGGTGGTAGGCATATGTGCTTCTGTAGGAGCTTGGGCGTTAGTGTTGTTGTAACAGCATCTATTTGCTATTTTAATTATGATATAAACGAAGTTCTAAGTGAAATTCGTTAATCATAAGGGGAATTAAATTACACAATTTTAGTTCCCCTTTTTAATTTATATAATTCATATTGGAAAACCTTGGAGGTAAAAAAAGAGAAAGTATGAGTGGTTTATTAGCTTATTTTTGTTTTTTTGTGCGATAGTTTCCCCATATTTCTTCATGAAGTTTTAAGAAGAAAAAAACAAAAGAAGAGAAGAGGATAAAGAATGCATGAATGCACAATGTTTAGTGAAGTTTTTTTGACGCAAGATATTGATATTATTGCGAGTGAAATAGTATATCATGCTTTTCAATTTTTACTAAAGGCGTTACCTTTTGTTTTTTTATCTTGTTTATTATCTTGGGTTGTTTTCACTGTAATGGGTATATTTCCTTATTATAAACAGAAAAACAACAATAACATTTCAACGGAGCAGAATAACAACGTATTAAATCTACCTAAAGTTAAAATAGAGGAAAAAGGTTAATATTATGCCTTTAGAAAATTTTAATAATGCTTTCATGAGTTTATAACCAGGTTTATTAGATAGTTTACTAGCTTTTTGTTGTCATAACAGCATCTATTTGCTATTTTAATTATGATATAAACGAAGTTTTAAGTAAAATACGTTAATCATAAGGGGAACTAAATTACATAATCTTAGTTTCCTTTTTAATTTATATAATTCATATTGGTATACCTCGGAGGTAGAAAAAGTGAAAGATACAAAAGAAATACTATCTTCATCTGAAATGTTTAGTTTTAGTTTTGAAAAATGGAAAGAGCAAATAGAAAAAACAATGATGCATCCATATGTACAGAATTTTAGAAAGATGTATCCTGGTGTTCCAGAACAAACTCTAACCTCTACAGCAACACGTTTTCAAAGCGCTATTATTGAATATGAAAATTGTAGTTCATGTAAGGAGATGCAATTTAATAAGAGTTTAAGTGAATATGATAAATTAGTATACCGACTTAATAATTGTCCAAATGCGAAAAAGGGTGAACGATTTGATATTCGTAGTAATGAATCCAATCGTATAGAAGAACTAACGAAGCAATGCGAATTTGATATAAACTTAAGTATGTTACAAAAAGAAAATCGATTAATTAAAGCTGTAAATACGCCTAAAAAAATGCTTAACATTAATCTAGAGGATATTGATCCACAATCTAGCAGAGAACCTGCTTTATCAGCTGTCTTTGAATTTATTAAAGATATGAAAACAACTGGGAAGTCCGATGGTTTATATTTACATGGTGATTTTGGAGTGGGTAAATCTTATTTAGTTGCTTTTGCTGCAAAAACATTGGCTACTGAGGGTATAGAAACTACAATTGTTTATGTACCTGAATTTTTTAGAGAAATTAAAGCTTCTATAACAGATGGGACCATTGAAGATAAAATTCAATTTGCGAAAGAAACTCCTATTCTGGTATTAGATGATATCTGTGCAGAGCAATTAAGTGCATGGCTTCGAGATGAAGTGCTAGGACCAATACTTCAACATAGAAATACGAATGAGCTACCTACTTTATTTACATCTAATTGTGATAAGAGTGAGTTAGAGATCCATTTGACTCACGTAACAAGAAAAGCTAATGATTCTTACGGCATAACCCCAGAGATGGAGTCACGTAAAGCAAAAAGAATCTTACAACGTATTGAGTTCACGACAAAATTTGTAGAAGTGGTAGGAGTGAATTTGAGGGCTAAATATAAATAAAGTGTAAGTTGTTTTGTGATTTTATAAAAAAGAGTAGATTTAGATAACATTATCTTCCCTACTCTTTTTTTATTCACTTTCGAAAATGTGTACTTATAATTGTCTAGTAATTATATTTCTCTCTGTTAAAAGTGAGATAAATCTGTTTCGCTGGTCAGTGTAATTCCCTGGATGTTCTTGAACAATGTTTTCAGCTAGAGCTGTAATGTCTGATGGTGAGTCAATTTCAATTGAGTAGTAGATTTTGTAGTCTGTTTCTGTAGTATCCAATATCTTAGTATAAGAACCTGTTTTGTCATCTTCCCCCCACATTCTTCGTTCAAAATGTTTTTCTATATAGTAATTACAATGCAGTCCATTAAAAGTTTCATCTGCAGGACTATATATGTAAAATGCTAGATGATCTCCTTCTCTATATTGATTTTTTTGTACCATTAATAAGTATTCAGTCATGTTATTTATACCTCTTTCTAGTTTTTTAAAATCGATTACAATTATTAGTATAAACTTTATTTTCGTATATTTGAATTCAATAATTTTTTGATGTTGTATGAATCTATTTAATGTAGTGAATCCTTCAAATGAAATAGATTTCATGTTATTATTAGTACTTAGGTTTCCGTTTGTGCAAGCAAAGTTTAGGGGCAACAGAAGGCGGTAATATATCATTCCTATATCGCTCAAAGGAATGAAAGTGTTCAAGTTAATAATAATCAAAAAGACATTGCTATTTACTGGCAATGTCTTTTTGATAGGGATTTATACACCTTAAGGTTTTTTTAAGATATGTTGAAATGCATTTAAGTTAAATTGCTGATTAAGCTTTGCAAACATTTTTTCTATATCTGTTTCTTCTAAATTAGTTGATTCATTGAAGTAATCATGTAAGAGTGCATAAGTTATCATCTGAATATGTTTCATTAATGCTGCTGTTTCCGTGAACTTCATAGAGTATATTAAACCTGGTTCGACGCTTATCTCATAAAAGAATTCATCACGTTCCATATCGAATTTGGCAATTATGTGTCTGAAGGTATCACCACTATCATCTACTGCCACTAGAACAATACTAGGATACTTTTCAGCCTTCGTAAATTCAAAAGTGAACACATCACTTTCATATAGTTCAAGTAATTCAAGATCAAATTCTTCTACCCGCTCGTAGAATGAATCTTCTAAGTTATCGAACCATGTATTAAACACTCTAATCCCTACTTTCACCTTTTATTTTGAATGGCTAAATCTTAAGTTAAAGTATAGCGTATTGTTTAGTACAGAGTCTATATGTTTAGAAACTTCCAATCTTTCTGTTAAATTTAACATAAAAATTTTCGTTTCTAATCTGATCATTAGTTAGCAATTTAATACATGTTATTATAATGCTGCTCGCGAATCAGATGATTGAACTACTCTTTGTTTCTCTATATCTGCGCTAATTATTTGTAAAGTTTGTTTAAAAGATTTAATAAATATTTCATCTATGACAACAAAGGGTTGATCTACATTATGATTGAACTGTGATTTATGAAATTCTTGATATATTTTAGGTAGTTCTTCTAAAAAGTGACTTATCTTATATCTAAGTAATAATAATGTGTCTACAGGAATTGAATCTAATGCTATTGGCTTCTGGATAGTAGAATGTATAGAAACTGCCATGTAATTGTGTATTATATTTAATTCCTCAGAAGAAAAATTCACTTTTTCATATAATTTTTTTAACAATGTATTTCCCCCTATTTCTTATTAGGATCAAATTTTTAAAAATAACGGTACTATTAACGTTATTTTTAAATATATAGGTAATATGAAATTATTTATTAAAAGCTACAGTATTTTTAATTTTAATTGGTAGGATAGATATAGAACTAAACCCACCATAATATGGTTGTGCTATTAGATTTTTAGGAGTTAAATAAGCAAGATGTTATGTATTTTGTCTTATTAGTAGTATTTTTCATATCTTCACGTACTAAGCTTTATCATTGTAACACCTCCAAATATTTTTTGGTATAAAGTGTATAAAATTCTTTAAATTGTATAATCAATAATATCATTCTAAAACAATGATTGCTTTTTAAAATTCAGCAATAACTATCTTGAATTTTATTTTCAGGTTAGTATATGTGCATTTTAGATTAATAGTTCTGTGACTAAAGAGAAGGTATTTATGCTATAATCAAAACATATTTAATTACTTTTCTTTCTTATTATATTTAAAAATTATCGACCCCTTGGGTTTCTGAAGATTATTAACAATCTTAAGGATCCTGAGGGGTTTTTTGTGTTTAAAAATAATATGAAAGAAATATATCAATATAAAAAAAGAGATTAACAGATTAAGAGTAAAGAAACCAGTTACTTTTATTCTGTTTTTTTAGGAGGAAAACAATATGTTATTAAAAAAGGTCTATCAAGTGAGTAAAAAAGGAAAAGAAGAAACACCTCGATTATTTTTGCAACATTTGGTTTGTGAAGCAGCAGGATTTATACCAGGGAATAAATTAAAAATAAGCTTAGAAGAGCAAAAAATTATTATCGAAGAAACTAATTGTATTAACCCACATAATATATCTGTTTCAAGTCGAGTAAATCGTACTACTGGGTTAAGAAGACCACTTGTTGATACAGCAAAGGAATCTTATAAGGAAATAATACGAGTTAATGAGAAGGTAGAAGTTTGTGTATATCATAAAAAAATTGTGGTACAACCCTTACACTTTCAATTAACTGATATGACAACTATACCTAAAAGCAAAGATGAGAGAATTTCATTACTTAGTGTGTGCGCCGGTGGAGGTATTGGTACTGCATCATTTGTTGATACACAGTATTTTACCCCTGTAGCAGAAATTGAGCTTGAAGAGGACTGTTGTGAAGCAATCAGACATAATTTCTCTTCCTTTATTATGAATTGTGATGTACGCGATATTAATGTTGTTCCTAAAGTAGACGTAATAAATTGCACCATTCCGTGCAATAATTTCAGTACACTTGGGGACATGGAAGAATCAACACAAATTGATTTGGCTATAGCTGTAGCAAGAATTATACGAGCAGCCGAGCCTGAAATGATATTTTTTGAAAATGTACCAGCATTCTTTAAAAGCAGAATGTACAGTGATTTAAAAGAACTTATAGTAGATGAACTACCTTATTGGAGTGAAAAAAACATTGAAGCGTATGACTATGGTTCTATAGCAAGAAGAAATAGAACATATGCATTAGCATTTCGGACAAAAGAAGCATTTCTAGACTTCCAGTTCCCTTCCCCACCACGGACTATAAAACGGCCAAAGTTAAAGGTGTTTTTAGATGGTAAAGATACAGACCATGAGTGGAAGGATTTTAAAGCTTGGAAAAAAAGTTTTGAAAGTAGAGATGCTTTTAAAAATCGAAGTCTTGAAAAATCATTTGTGACACCAGATGCAAAGGAGATCCAATGCATATTAAGTAGATATAGAAGTCACTGTGCATCTAATACCTATCTATTAAATGAAGATAAAACAAAATGGAGATTCTTTAGCGAAGCAGAGCTATACCGGATATTATCTATCCCTAAATGGTTTACATTACCTGACACAATACCAATGACAAGAAGATATGAAATTATTGGTCAAAGTGTTGATTGTAGAGTTATTAAATCCATAGCTAATCAAATAGCAAAAACTTTTTATAAATTGAAGACTGTATTCAAAAAGGGTGTAAATAAAGTAAAAGAAGCTTTTAATGAGACTTTTCCAATATCTATGAGTGAGAATGGCCAACTATCTTTAGGTTTATAAGGGGGAAAATAATTATGATGAATACAGATGTAAAAATATACGGTATTAAAATAACTAAAGGATTACCAGTGTTTATTAAAAGAGAAATTATGGCGTACCAGTTCTTAGATGTTATGAATAGAATTGAGGAACTTAATATCAAATTTGATATGGATCATATTGCTATTCCAATAGATATCCCTATAAGTGTGTATAGCAATGAAATTATTGTTATGCAGCGACATGTTAAACGCTATGTTAAAAGATATACAACCGACTTTTATGCTGCTGATATGAGTACATACTTTCAAATGGAACGAAATGTAATATGGATTTTAAGAGAAAATGGCACTAATATGGTTGCAGTTGCAAATAACGAAGAACTATTTAAAGAGGCTTTACTATTGATTGAGCATCATGCGGATAGAAGTAACGCAATATTTCACATAAATAATGGTCAATTTAAAAGGTTAAAACCTGACCAGGCTATAAAAATTGTACGACGTGAAGAATATAATAATCAGCTTATGTTAGTTTAAAAAAAGGCACCTATTATGTTAGTTTAATAGTAGGTGCCTTTTTACAAATATAAGGGTTGTTTAATAATAAAATTATTTAATTTATTTTTTAATCTAAAAACTGTTCAGTCCAATCACCTTCTTTAATTTCGACCGCATAAATATATCCTCCCTTATCTTTTACAATATGAGTATAATAAAGCGGATTTTTTACATTTAAAACTTCTAATATTTCAAGAACTCCATCTTGGAATTCTATATTCAAACCCGCAATATCACTTCTATCACAACATGTATCAGTTTGTAGGTTATAGTATATGTTTAGTGCTTCATTTTTTATGACCGGTCCATCAAATGGCTCATTTCTATATAATGGAGGAATAATCTCTACATAACAACCACTATGGATACTCTTATTTAATTCTATTTTTTCTTTCATTGGATTCATCCTTTCAGATATATTGTTATGAATAAATAAAAAAACGATTTTTCATTTTTATTTACTCGTAGTAACTACTTGAACAGCGTATAAATTATTTTTTAAACATACACCCAATAACACCCACAAAAAACAAAGCACCAAGAAATAAAATAACAGTAGCAATTTCACGACCAGTCCAATCAGCAAATGGCGAATCTAAAAAAGAATATATATCTTTCAAAATAAAATAGTTCACCCCTTTAGGACAAAATTTAAAATTTAAACCAATTAGCGATTTTGTTCTAAATTAATTTGAAACCATCATGCATCTTTATGTTTCCAAAGTAATTACATTCCGCTACTACTATCTCACCACAAATGAACTTCCATGTATTTTTATTGAACTTTACATCAAATTGCTCACCTGCTTTAAATTCCTGTAGCATTTCACCTTTATTGTCACAAATAGTAAAATCATTTATTACTTCAACTTTGATTTCTCTTTTCATCTTATTCATATTCCTTTTTACTATAAATAAGATGAAATGGTATATTGTAATCATTGAACCCAAAAGCACGATCACATAGAGACAACCTTTATGTAAGATATCAAATCTTGTCACCGTATCCCCCTCCGTTATAAAAATGGAGTCTTCATTGTAATTTTTATATATTTTATACAAAATTCAAATTTGATTACACTCTATAAAATAATGCCTAATCCTTTAGCATTCTCCATCACACATATATTATGAATATTTCGTTTACAAAAGAATTTTTGTAAAGAACTTCTCATTTTCCATCCCCTTTTCTACCAAATAACGCTTCGGTTTAGTTGTTTACAAATAATAAAGTTGTTTAAAAATAATAAAGTCCTTCAATTTATGAACTATAAAATAAAGCTTTCCTTAATCCTTGCTCTGGAACCGTATAGCTCTTTTGTCTTCAATAAATCTAGCGTTAAATTTTCCATCAAAATAAATTCTCCATTGATTAGTAATTCTGCTGATTCTATTGGATACTCATGTGGCCCTTCATCTAAAACCAACCCGTTATTTCCCGAAAGAAATATATACCCATAAATATACCCTTCTCTTTTTCCTGATTGAAACTCACTCATTGTAAAATACCTCCTTATGCCAATTTTTATATCTAAAATTCATTTCTTAAACGACTTTATTTTTCGATTGGTGTAATTAAACAACGTGATAATGGGGGCTCACCACTTTGAAATTAAACATCTTTATTGTTACTAATCATTAGTTTCTTAAAAACTCTGGGTTTTCATAGGTATTTCCTATTACTTCAACTCGTTCTAATAAATCTTGTAAATTCCACATATAAAAGTAAAAATCATTATTGCTTTTACCTTGCACTCTTTTAGCCATGAATGCCGCTTTATCTTCCCTATATACAACTTGTCGTAAAGTATTACGCCAATAGAATAAATCACCTTCATAAATTTTCTTACCATACTTATCCTTTTGCCCTATGTATTGACCAACCGTTTCACATTCAACCGGAACGCATCCATAACCTGGAGCTTCAATATAAGCTAATTTATCTTCGTAATTTACAACTGCACTTCCATAAAACCATTTTGCATCACCACCATAATCTTCGATAGGCTTACCACGAAACTCAACTTCTCTCATTTTCGTTCCCTCCATTTTTATACAAAATTCAAATTGTATTAAGCTCTGCCAAATAAAGCTTTTGTTAAGAAATTTTATAATTCCTCCGGTTTTAGTAAAATCTTCACTTTATTTTTAAGATCAATTTCCAAACCGAAATTACTATATTTTTCTTCAAGAAAATGTTGAAAAGTGTCATATACACTTTCTCTCCATATGTTGTTACCAATCATCGGTTTAATTTTGTCGTCTAGCTTTGTTAAAACATCCTTTACATTACTTCCATTAGCAACAGGGAGCCATGAACCTTCATTACAGAAATAAAACCACAATGCCGTACTTAATATACCTTCACCATCTGTAATCTCTCTTATTTCATATGTATGGTTTGGATGAGGTGCAACAATAGCCCATATACCTCTACTAAATCTATCCTCCCAACATAGTAAATTCCAATCGTACTTTACTATTAATTCTTGTAGTGCCTCCATTTTATAACCTCCTACTGCAGAAATAATTATACAAAATTCTTGTATTTCATTTATTAGAATTATTAATTTCTCTAGTTAAAGAACGAATAGATTTATATTTTTCATGTTCATCTTTTACTAAAGAAACATCATTAATAGGCGATGTAATATTTTGTTCTTTGTTTGAAGTTGATTGAAAATACTTTTTTAATAAAGATTCATCCATGCTTTTCCCTGAACTTCGCATATCCTTTCTCCTTCTCAATAAAATTAAAAATAGATATCAAGTAACTCTTTTGGCTAGTTTTCCTCTACCATGTTTTCTAACGCTTTTAATACATCATTTAATGTTCTTTCATCACCCAGAACCAATCTATTTGTTTTAATGTGCCAAATAATATTTTCTAATTTATTTTTAGCTTCCATAATTCCACAACTTTCTATACAAAATTCAAATTGTATAACAATCTAATAAAATCATTCATAAACAAAATAGAAACAGGGTTACATTTAATAAAATCTATCATATGTAACCCCAACTGCAATTAGTATTCTATTATTCTAGTCTTCTAATATATTTTTAGTACTCTTATAATAATGCTTAGTTCCCTTCCCAGGTTTACCTACAACAATAACATTGTGTTTTTGTGTTAATAAATGTGATAATGTAAAAATTAAATTATCACATTTATTAATTCCAATTTCACTTTTTTGCATGTAATTATCTCCTTCTTGAATCATTTAAATAAACGTTCTTTAACATTAAGTTATTTATGATAGTTCTTCAGCGATAAAATTATGAAGTTCAATATCTAGTACAATCCACTTACCGTCCTCAATGAGCTTCAATCGTAACTCGTCCATAGTATCAAATAACTTACCTAAAATACCTTCACCATATAGAGAATGACCATTTAAATTGATTAATGCATACTTCTCACCTAATGAACTGCCTAAATTCATACGATTAATAGCATAAGTACCCTTTAATTTATCTTCAATGAAATGTTGTAATACTTGTCCTTCTTGCAAAACATCCACTTCTGTAAATTCCACTTCTTTATCATATTTTATCTCCATTTTTAAAAAGCTTTTTTTCACTATTTTTTTCAACATTTCTTCGACTTCCTTTTCTAATAGATTTTAAGTTGTATAATTCTCTCTATTACTAATTGAATTAGCTGTAATATTTATTTAGATGATGGTTTCTCTTTAGATTGATTAGTGATTTTATACATATCTTTTAGTTTTTCTTCACCGATCTTAATATTGTCTTTATCTAATAATTTCTGTATTTCAGCATTTATTTTAGCCTGATCCATTTTGTTAGAAATTAATTCTGATTGCAATTGAGGTTTCATCTGTTCAAAGGATGGTAGTTTTTTCTCATCTAATAGTTTAATAACATGATATCCAAAATCCGTTTTTACCGGTTGGCTAACCTCTCCTACTTTTAGCTTTCTTGCTGCATCCTGGAATGCTTGAACCATATCTCCTTCTTTAAAGTATCCAATATCACCACCTTTTTCTTTTGTTGCGATATCCTGTGAAAATTCTTTGGCTAAACTACCAAAATCTTCACCCGAATCAATTTTTGATTTAATATCTTTGGCTAAAGTTTCATCACTAACAAGGATATGACTTACCCTGATTTCTGGCTTCTTCTGCTCATACAATGCTTTTAAATCTTTATCTTGTATTTTTAAATGTTCTAAAGCCAATTTTTGTTTCAACTTATCAAGTTTAATTACATCTTTTAATTGTTCTTCATTGTTTACACCGTTCTGAGAAAGAAAGTCATTAAAGGAGTTACCGAATTCTGATTTTAAACGTTTAATTTCATCATCAATTTCCCCATCAGATACCTTATATTTTTTTTGCAATACGGTAAGTGTAATCATGTCATCTAATGTTCTTTGACCAATTTTATCTACCATGCGGTTATATAATTCGTCTTTAGAAATGGTTCCGCTATCAGTTTTAGCAGCATATTCCACCGAATCACTATCAAAAAGCGAGCAGCCACTTACAAAGGTTAGTGATCCTACCGCCAAGCCTGTCATAATTAATCGTTTTACGGATGATTTCATTAAAATTCTCCTTTCAGCTTTACCTTTTGCACATTATAGTCATTTGATCTCTTGTTTTTAATAGTAAAATGATAATTTATTAAGATTTTTATGGGCTCCCGCCAACAAAACGCGAATTTCGTGCGCTAAGGAATTTTTCATATAGGGGTCACCATATATAAAAAGCCGATTTTCTGTAAAGGATTGAACAGACGAAAGAATATCTTTGTTAATAAACATAATCACGTTCTGATGTTAGAATATGGTTTAAATAAAGTTATTAAACGTTTTAATTTCTGAATATTTAAATATCATTTTATCAAGTTTAACAAACTAACATTATTTGTAAAATGTGTTAAGTTTGTTATGCAAGTTATAAAAAAATATTTGAGGGGGAATTTTTATGTTCAAGAAATTAGTAGTTGGAGCATTAACGATTGGTATTATGTTATCTGGTGCAGGTGGAGCGATGGCTGCAACACCTAATACTGAAAGTCCAAAGCCAGAAAAGGTTACTATGGCAGCTAAGGGTCTTGCAGTCTGTAACGCACAATATGAAAATACAAAAGTACGAACTGAAGCAAGTACGAGTTCAAAAATAGCGTATAACGTTGCTAATGGAACTAGATTTACTGGTGAATGGGTAAAAGGACAAACTGTCAATGGAAATAATCAATGGTTAAAATTTTACAACTCAAACTGGGGAACTTATTTATACGTTTCAAAATCAGTATGTAACTAAGTACAAAATATAAAAATACTTGAGGGGGAATTTTTATGTTCAAGAAATTAGTAGTTGGGGCATTAGCGACTGGTATTATGTTATCTGGTGCAGGTGGAGCGATGGCTGCAACACCTAATACTGAAAGTCCAAAGCCAGAAAAGGTTACTATGGCAGCGTCGGACAAGAAGGGGATAAATTTTCGTGGGTATCCTACTAGAAAATCTTTACCGAACATAGTCGAAAATGGAGTGTTTGGTATGACGTGGTACTTGAAAAACGCATGGCAAGAAGATGATGGCACATGGACAGGTTATTATGAAGGCTGGTCTAATTAATAAAATCTATTCATAATAAAAAAGTCTCTTATAACGAGGCTTTTTTATTTGTATAAAATCATAAAGAAAAGACACCATAAGGCGCCTTCCTCCGTCTTGATAACCACTTCAATTTTAATAATATAAATTGGACTTCCATCCAAGTATTATTTTATCATATATTCCAAGTTTTGAAAACGCATTCATTAACCTACTTAATTATTTTTTCCATAAGGTGGGCTAGGTCCCGCCAACTAAATGACTAAAAAACTCTTAACGTGGTTTTTTCCGAATTGATGGTAGTACCCCTTTATGCATTTTGCTAATTATGTTGTAAATATCCATTGTTTTTCTTTAAATAAAATAGCTTACTAGTTTGATTTGAATTATCGAAACTAGTAAGCTATTAAAATTTTTATATTTTATTTTTCATTATATTTTCCATTCTCTACGTAACCTTTAATCCCCCATACACCCAATTTCTTATTTTTGGCTTCAGTCTCTGCTGCTTTCAACCGTTCCATATAACGAGTGTGACCGTTAGTATATCGAATAATTCCCATACCTTCTTTTAATAACGTCTCTTGGACCATCTTTCCGTCTACGAAAATGTAAGCTAATAATCTTCCGTATTTATCCACTTTATTATCTTCTTCGTATTCTAAATACACCTTCTTACCTGCCACCAGTTCCTTATTACGCTTAGATGCATCTTTTGCTACAGGCTGAACCTTAACACCCTTTTTAACTGATTCTGGAGTGTCTAGGCATAAGTATCGGACCTTATAAGTTTTTCCTGATTTTAAAAGCGTTACAGAAATGGTATCTCCATCAGAAACATAATTTACTTTTGCTGCCTCTCTATTTTGAGAGTCGTTAAAATTATTATTTTTGCCTTTATCTTCACTTAAAATGGAATCTTCAAGTGAAGTTGTTTTTTCCTTTACTTCCTTCATCTTTGAATCAACTTGATTTAATGCACCTACTCGATCACTAACACATCCAGATAATAAAATACTAAATGTTATAAATGAAATTAATATTTTTTTCATTATATTTTCCTCATTTCCTTCTAGTTATAGTTTTTGAGTTCTTATGTCATAATTTAATAGTTTATATTCTTGTAATCATTCTTCTTCCTTTGCGTTAATTTGTTTATAATTTCTTTTAAATAGACATAATATTTATCAGGGAAAGATTTTGCAGCACGAATTTTTTTCACACATGTACGGATAAAATCTTTCTCTAATTCAGATAATGCATTTTCATGATTATCTAAAATCCATTGAACGCAACTTTTTTCTTTATGATACTTAACCTCCTGCTTACTATCCAGGGAAGTTAATATTGTTTTTATTCCAATCGCAATAGCTTTTGCTAAATTCACTGGCACGGCATTGCCCACCTGCTTTTGCTGCGTAAATATATTTCCGCAAAATACATAATCATCAGGAAATGTTTGAATTCTGGCAGCTTCTCTTATACTTAAAGCACGTTCTTCAAATGGATGGGCCATTAGTCCATGCACTTTAGAAGAAGGAACAGCACAAACCGTAGGAGATGGTCTTGTATGTGAAAGTCTTCTTAAATAAGAAGTAATGCCGCGCCCATTTTTTATATTTTGACTACCGCATTTGGGACATTTTATTTGACCTTTAAAAGAAAGATTACAAGACTTACAAATTCCTCTGTAATCTTCTTTCATAATGGTAAATGCTATTTTAGGTTCTAAACTATTCCAACATTTCCCTGGTTTAATTAACTGCATAACGTGTGCATATTCTTTTTTAAATGAAAAGAATTCTGATTTAGGACAATCTTTTAGAACTTCCCCTAAAGTACGTGGACCATCTAGTTTTGGAATAACACTAAATGGATTAATATTACTTTTAGTACCAATCACAATAACCCTTTCCCTAAGCTGTGGGACTCCATAGTCATGTGCTTGCATAATATTATAGGTAATATTTAAACCAGAAACATTTGATAGCTGTTCAATAAATCGTTTAAATGCTGGCAAATGTTCTTTTGATACAATGTTTTTAACATTTTCAAATACAATTACTTCTGGTTGCAGTTCTTTTACAAGTCGAAGATATTCGTAAATTAGTTTACCTCTTTCATCTTGTATCCCTCTTGGCCCTGTCAATTCTTCTTGAAATATCGAAAAACTTTGGCAAGGAGATCCTCCTAAAAGAATAAGAGGTTTATTCCCTACTAGTTTTCTTATTTCATCACCTTTAACAGTTTTTATATCTCGATTCCAAACTTCCGTTTCCGGGTGATTTTTCTTATATGTATCACAAGCATCAGAATCCAACTCAATTGCTAATTGAACATTAAAATCATACTCGGAAAACCCCGTGTCAAGACCGCCGCAACCCGAGAAAATTCCAATAACTCCATAATTGTTTGTATTCATTTTTAAACCGCTCCTTATCATCTCTTTTTTATTAGAGTGATAAAGGGCGACACGAATCTTGCGACTAAACAGGCTAATGTCTAGCGATAGGATTTTTTACCTACTTACTCCTGAATTCGTGATTTTAAGGACAGTTTAATAAATGTTATATAATATTATTAAAAACTGCGTTAAGAGCTGATCCTTAACTGCATTCCGAGATATGCCCCAACCCAATAATGGGAAATTTTAAAAATGTTTCTAATTCATAACTCACTATGAATAGTCCCCTTTCATTACAAATAAAAACGACAAGTTTTATTTAAATATCTTGTCGTTTTTACATAAACTCTTCTTTAATTGTTTGTATTAATTCAGGATTTGTAATTAATTCGTTAAACTTAGTATTAATATTATTTTCTTCTAGTATTTCCTCTAGAATATCAATATCAAATGTTCTGTTTAGTGGTATGTATGCACTAGGTTCAGACCATTGAAATTGTTCTTTTGTTGTAACTTCTTCTCCTAAATATAAATAAATGCCATTGTTATCCCTGTAAATACTTAATAAATTCATGTTTTTCATATTATTACTTTTCCTCCTTGGTTTATTGCAAAACAAAAAAATGCAATCTCTAGCACAACTGTTTTTAAAAAAATCAGAAGTCCAAGAGACTGCATTTTTGTTTTGGTAGTTTTAAGAATAAGGTAATTTTAACTATAAATATATAATAACAAATTTAGATAGTAGTATCCATATATAAATATTTACAAAGAAAAAACACCATAAGGTTAAGGTGTTTTTTCTTCGACTTGATCCATCATAATTTTTATAGAATCTTTTCTTACTAATACAAATATATCAGCAATCTTTCATATCACATTTATTATACTACATCCATATATTATAATGAAATGTTTTTATATTGAATTCTCAAATAAAATCATTAAATTCATTTGGAGAGAGTACATTAACTTCATTAGATTTATTTAGATATTTAAAGGATGTTGGGTTTTGGAATACCATAATCAATTCAATTCTATTATATTCAGCAAACTCTTTTCCAAATAAGTCTTTAAATTCTTTGGAATACTCATTAATAACATTGATTGCTTTTAAATGGCTATCAATATTAAGTTGTATTTTCTTTTGTTCATTGAGTATTTGACTAATATTTTGAAATTGTATTTTCCAAGTTTTATACTCAACTATATATAAAACCTTATTCATTATAAAAACCAAGTCAAATTCTTTAGTAATACCTTTTGTTTCCAACAATGTCTTGATATCATGATTATGTATTTTATCAATACATACATGTTCTAAATATGCTAAACCTTTTTTCTCTAATGATTTGGCCAGATCTTTTATACCAGCTTCATCATAATTAGTAGATATAAATTTCTTCAATTTTTTGTTGGATGTAAAGGATTGTTGCAACATTCTCGTTGGTAATGTTTGTCTAGCTTGTAATAACATAGTATCGGAATATAAAATCATATCATTTTTTAATTCTACAAATGGTTGTAATGATATTTTATTTACTTTATGAGCTATATCATTTGATTCTTTTAACGTAAGAATATCTAGGAATCTATCAATACCATAATCTTTAATATTTGTAACCTTTAAAATCCCCTCCTCTAAACCCTTCTTACTAATATTTTTCAAATGAATATCTGTTCCTTTATGATGGGACTGGAAACTAAAATTAATAAAATCACTTAAATCTTGTGGACAAAAACCTTCTCTTTTTGAATATTGTTTAAAAACTTCGTCTATAATATCCATATTGTAATTAAAGTCAACAACATCAGAAAAAGTAGACTGCATATAATATTCAAAATTCCCACCCTGTACTAAATTCCAATCTTTAATTAGTAGAGACTCACCTTGTTCATATAGAAGCTCATTAGATTTCAAAAACAGATTACTTTTCATTACCATAAAAGCTAATTTATATATCTCTCGTATATCGATGTCTGTTTGATTTGTTCCATGATTCTCTTGTTGTGAATTTATATACACCTTATATATTAAATTGAAAATAATATCAATCAACTGTTTTTCTCTACCTATATGTTTGCTAGTTTGTATTATATTATTTGTGTCCATATTGGCTATTACGGTTGTTAATATTGAATATGGATCCTCTTGATTCAAAGGTAAATCATTTGTATCATTTGTATTTATGTTATGAAAAGTTAAACGTGATAATACAGCCAATCTAGTTGCTAATGAGTAAAATAAATACAGTAATATCTCTAAATCATACTGTTTAATTTCTTGTTCAAGCCTATTTAAATAGGTTTTTTTGATTTTTTCAAGTAACTCATTTGCTCTCCCTTTATCTAAAACTTCATTTTGAGGGGTTTCTAACATCTTTAAGGCTATGTTTTCTTCAGAGGCCGCCATAGCAGCAAAATGATATTTATTATTATGCTCAATAATGAATTTTAGCTGTTCCATAATCCTTTCGGATGTTCCTAAATCACATGAGTATTGCTTAAGCATTATATAATCTTCTACAATGATCTTTGAAAGCAAATTAGAATTCTCATCTTCTAAATATTCACGAGCAAAATTCGATCTTACCTCTTTGTTTTCTTTTAAATAGTCACTAATTATGGTATTAGTTAATATCTTTGTATAGTCCATAATACAATCCCCAATGGTTGAATAACCTTCCATATTACCCCTCCTCTATTAATATCCTATAGCTTAATTATAATTATGTTGTACTTAAGTACAACATAAAAAGACCTATTTACAGTAATGTAAATAGGTCTTTGCTGTTTTTCTTATTATTAACTTATATGGTGACGTATAGCATTTGTTAGATATTCATCTTCTAGTCTTGCAAACCACTCATCTTCTTCCTTTTTTAAAGTTTCTTCGGAGAGCAATATTACCTCTAATTCATCAGAAAATGTATATTTACGTCCTAAAAGATATATATTTATCTCTTCTGGATCTAGATAATCTAATGTTCCTTCACTGAACAATTTCTTTAAATCTATTCTTGAATTAGTATTTTTATTAAATTCTTTAATTATTGAATGAATTTCGACTTTTAAATTACTTTCCCTCAATTCAGATAGATTTTGAAATTTTGTATTTAGAATAAGATCCTCGTTATTTTCTTTCTCAATAAGCAATTTTACTGCATTCATATTTTATCCTCCAAATTCATTCTTATTTATACAAAAAGATTACTTAGCTAATTTCTTCGAACCACTTTTTCTACTAATGATGAATCCATAATTTTTTAATAGATTCTTTAGTTCATCTGCAGTAACACTACCTCTTTCTTCAATTGCTTCCATAAGCATATCTTCCGCACGAGTGAATTTTTTACTTGGTACTAAAGGCTCACTTACGAGAATATATTTGTACATACCATTACCTAAGTGTCTAGTTGTAATACCATAACCTCTTTCGTTTAATTCACTCATTCTTGCTCCTAAAGATTTTGTTACCTTCTCATAAAAATAAACATTCGTCACACCTTTAAGTCCGCGATTGCGTAGTATTTCTAAAATTTTGTCTCGTTGACCTGCAGCTCTTTCTTTAATCTCTAATTGTTCTTTAATATTTACTACTTGATTCATTTGATTTTCCCCCTTATTTGTTATAAACACTCTGTATATTTTTTCTTTTAAACGCAAAAAAACGTCCTAAAGAAAGACAGGCTTTTGTTAAGCTCGTCGTTCCTAAAGAACGTTTTTGTTTAAAGTTAATTAAAATAAAATAAATATTGTATATATACTAATTATACTTAATATATAGCAATTACTCAATATTAAGTTGGACAATAAACCATACTTTTATATTTTAGGCAATTCACCTACAAATTCTCCATCTTCATCAGTTTCAATTAATGCTTGGCCAACTGTAACAATAAGTGTATATTTCTTACCGCATTTACTACATTCCTTAGTACCAATTACCCCGCCAGTTTCATTTAATGCTTTTTTATGATCAATAATCTTCTCATTATATGTGATAATACCATCGCATTCTTTATTAGTACATTTATGACTTGAATTGTTCATTTGATTTGCTCCTCTATTCAAAAAGTTATTTTAAGATTTATCTTCATTTATGCTACCATATTTAAAACACACTTGCTTTATTAAATGGCTCATATATTTGCTTTAAAACTTTTTTATTACTCATTTCATATATTTAATAATGAAATATACCTAATTTTTTCATTCGAATAAATTAGCCAACACAAATCGTGCTTTTACGGGCAGTTGATCCCCCACCTAACCTCTTTGCTTTCGCTGAATTTTGAAGTCGGGGTCTTATGCACGTTAATGCGAGATAAAATTTGTTTTTCGGATTATCTAGTGGAATTCTAATCTTAGTATCTTAAAACAATTTTATTTTAAATTGAATTATAATGTGGAAAAAGCTTCTTTAAGTTATAATAATTAACAATATAAGAAATATTTCGTAGAAGAAAGGAATGAGTAAATTGAAAGAAATTATAACTACTCAAAAGGCTATGAAACATTTATCGAGGAAATTACAAGGACATCGTCATATGTTAAATATTTCAAAAGATGACGATAAAAATATAGAAAATATAAAGAGGGAGATTAGTACCATTGCATCAGTTTTAATTAAACAAGGGGTTGGAATTAAAAATGAAACTCCAGAAATCTTAGTACTAAAATTTATAGAAGTTAGATTAGACTACGTTGCTAATGAATTACGTAAAGGGACTACAAAAACCTTCTTTTACCTTGAAGCGGGCATCTTAAAACCACTTACAAATTACAAGGTTTTTGATAAGGAAATTATGGACAATCCTGATAAAGTTAAATGCTATGAACAATTGGAAGAATTCGAAAATGAAGTATGACATTCGTTTGTGAATAATTGGACTGACACTATTCAACTACTATATATATCCTATTTTAGAAAACGCTTACTAGGGGATGAGGACGACATACTGTTTGAAGTTGAAGTTCTTAATCCCCCAGTACGCTGCATACAATGCGGTTTTAATGAAATTCATAAATTGAAAGTTATATAGTCACTTTTTCTGTTCGTTGATAGTTGATAAAAACATCTTCAACTTTCTTATAATTAGAAAACAGACTATCCTTATTTCTTGAAAGGCTGATCAGTGTCATATTTTCATGCGGTATTTTGACGTAATTAGATGCCAGCTGCAATGCTGAATTATAAAGTAATTTCATATTTTCATTATCTTCATTAAACATTTTTAATTCTTTATTGTGTGGTACTTCATCGTGTATAGTTTCAAACACTAAAATATACGGAGTAATTCCATTTTTGTTCTGTAATCCACAACCGTACTTTTGAACTACATGTCCTACAATACCCCATCCTTCTGTTAATTCATCAAGACAAAAAAACAACTCAGAATTTTGATATGCCTCCCATACTGCAAAATATGTAAAATCAGCCACCCCAATGATTGTCTCCACATCATTATTTATTTTAGAAACCATAAAATAAATAGTTTCCATTCGATCATCTTTACTGTACGTATCATTGAGTTCACGAATGCTCATTGGTCCATCTCCAATAAAGTTATTTAAGAATGGCAGATCATCTAATTCTCTCAATGAAATCCTTTGAATCTTATACTCGGAATCATCTACTACAAACTTTATAGTGTTTCTTTTGTTTTCTTTAATGGGCAAGAATTTTCTGCTTGGGATTTCTCTGTATTCTAATGATATATTTATAGCAAAATATCCATAAATATCACGACGTAAAGATGGACTTATAAAGCCAAATTCCGTTCGATAGAAAGAGTCTCCAGTCCATTCTAATTTTCTTTCTTTTAACCATTCCTTAAGATAGTTATATGCATCATCATCATAACGAAATTCCCCTATATTTAGTTCTATTTTTCTAACGGTATCATTTTTAAACCAAACAGTAAAACTAACTTTTTGTTCATCTTCAAATATTAATTCTGAACCAAGGACATACCCTACATGATCGCTATCAACTTTTATTTTTGTGTTCAATATACATTCCAAATCAGAGCGTGAAATCCCCGTATTTACTTGATTTCCCTCAATCGTTATAACACCTTTAATAATTTGTTTTGTGCTAACATTCATTTTTTTATCTCCCTTATCTACTTCATCCAATAGCTTAAATTTAAAACTATATCGCCCAATAATCAATCCTTAATTTTCCGATAATTCAACTTGTTGTTGGAATTAATTAATATGCAGTTAGATAATAAAGAACAGTAAAAAGTCATATAAGGAAAAAGAGTGTGAATCAATAATTACCAAGTAACTATTGATTCACACTCTTCCTATCTTACAAAAATTAACTTTATATATATTTAAGAAATTCTATTTCTCGTACTTATTCTAATAATTGTTAAACAACATGATTATATGATGAAATCCAGTTTCAACCTCTATTTTTCAGTAAAAGACTAAATAAAACAAGGTTCTATGTAAAGTAATTAAAATAATGATAATTGTGTTTCCTGGTTTAATGTTATATCTTCTTTAACTACTTTCTGTTCTATTTTTTGTTTAGCTTCTACTTCTAAATATCCCTCAACATTATTTTCAATTTTTTCTTTTTTATTGTTTCTTTTAAAACAGTTACACGCCTCGGGTTTTTCTGGACGAGTTTTCCCCCATTCACACCCATTCTTACCATAGTTACATTTATACCATAGATGGCAGCAGTCAAAACTTCCTTGATTAGTAGATTCCAATTTAATTCCTCCATGTATGTATAGTAGTTATATTAAACTGCTGCTACACCTTGAGATTCTGCTACAAAACCATCAAATAATGTAGTAAAAGTTAGGTTATTGTGTACACGTCCTTGATATTTTTGTGCACATTTTATTAAATGTAGTATTTGATTTAACTTATATTTTTTTACTTCCGTATCTAATATTTCTTCATTAAATACTAAATCATTTCTTCTATTTAAATGGTAATTTAAAAAGTCTTCAAACCATAACATTACAATATGATAGAAAATTAATGTCCCCTCTTTACCTGCGAAAGCTTCAGATAATTCCTTTTTTAAGGCATACACTTTTAACGTATTACATTTTTGAATAAATTCTTGAATCAAATCTAATTTAGGTCCAAGTGTTAATTCTTCACTAATTTTCCTAGCTTGTTCAAGGTCATTAGTTAATTTTGATAATATTTTAGCTTCTTCACCAAAAATTAGTTGTTCTGTTAAAGCCTCTTGCACTTTCTTAGGTGATATAGGAGCAAATCTGATTAATTGGCACCTAGATATGATTGTACTCAATAGTGCGTTACTGCGTTCAGTTAATAGTATGGCAATACAATCACTTTCAGGTTCTTCTAAAAATTTCAGTAATGAATTCGCTGCATTAGTCGTCATTTTTTCAGCATTTTCAATTATATATATTTTTTTGCCGCTTTCAAAAGAAGCGTAGGAGAATTCTTTTTGAAGTTCTTCGATTTGCTCTTTTTTTATAGATGCACCATCAGGTTTAATATAGATAATATCTGGATGATTACCTGTATCGATTCGAGTACAATTTTTACACGCATGACAAGGTTCACTATTAGATCCATTATTACATAGCAAAGTTTTAGCATATAGAAGTGCTACTTGATATTTTCCTATACCTTTATTACCTTCATAAATATAAGCGTGAGCCACCATTTCTTTTCTAATTGAATTTTGTAAAATCCTAGCTACTTTTGGTTGTACATCCTGCAATTCATTCCAAGTCATTATATATTCCTCCAATTTTTGTTAATAATCTACACAAAAAAGCCCCTTGTATTTATTAAGAAATGAATCTCAATAAACCCAAGGGGCCTGACTTATTAGTATAGAAGTAAATTTAAAATAATGTTTTATATTATTAATTTTAACAGAATAAATAAAGTAATTCTATAAATGTTAAAGAATATTTAAATGAAATGAGTAGTTACTTAATAAAGTACCAGCTCAAACATCATTGTTTTTTAGTTATAAATGCTTCTTTTAAAAATCTAGATATTTTTACATCTTTACCTCGTACACTTTTAGGAGAGTATATATGTAAATAGTCTTTTGCTCGTGTTACAGCGACGTATAGAAGCCTTCTTTCTTCCTCAAGTAGTTCTTGAAGTATTTCTTTTTTTCCTTGCTTCCATCTATTACACGGTCATCAGTAATCTCTAATGAAGACTTGTGCGGTAGGGTACCCTCACTTGCGCCGATTATATAAACATGTTTAAATTCTAATCCTTTCGACCCATGAATGGTCATTAATGAAATAGCATTTACATTTTGTTCTTTTTGTAATTCTTTCATTTTTTCATATTGTGTCTCTAACTTTTCTATAAAGTCTATAAGTTCTTTAATGGTTGAAAAGCCTTTAGCAGATGTTTCTAATTCATCCAGCTCTTCTAGCATCATTTCTTTATGTGTAGTCATATTTTTTCTTTTATTATCTAATAAATATTGCTCATATTGTAAATGACCATATCGTATACATTGAATTGCCTCTATAGCTGACATGCCCCTGCATTCCTTAATCGTTTTATAAAGTTGCATAACTCTCTTGTTTTGATTATGAGTTAACTGGCACTTTAATAAGTAAGATATCAATGGTTTAGTCTGACCTTCTAAATCATCAAGTGCATATGCATTGATTATACTGTCTATCACTTTATCTTTTCCGATATATAACATTGGACATACACCTTTAAGCGATTCAAAATCTGTTTTAGGTCGTATAGCCAATTTCAGAACATTAATAATAGGTTTAACATTGCTGTTGTTATAAAATAAATCTTTTGTTTTATATTGAACAAAAGGGATTTCTTTTATAACTAATTGCTCAATTAAGGATCTACTAACAGCATGCGTACGATATAGGATTGAGAAGTCGCGATAGTTCTTATTACCACCTTTAATTTGTCCTATAATATCATTAATAATCATTGTTGCTTCTTGCTTACTGTCATCTGGACTAAAATATTTAGGTTTGGATCCACTATCTTTATTTGTATTTAATGTCTTATCAAATTGCTTTTTATTCTGTTTAATAATAGAATTTCCTAATCCTACTATATAAGGATTGGATCTATAGTTTGTATCCAAAATTACTTTTTTGACCTTGGAATAGTCATTAGGGAAATTTAGTATTATACCTGGATTAGCCCCGCGAAACGCATATATACTCTGCCAATCATCCCCTACAATCGTTAAATTATTGTGTGGAGCAGCAATAATTTGTAAAATAGCATATTGAATTGATGAACTATCTTGAAATTCGTCAACTAAAATATATTTAATTTTTTCTTGAATGAGTTCTCGTAATTTGAAGTTTGTTGTTAACAAATCATACATGATAACTAAAATATCATCGAAATCAATCATATTTTGTTGTTCTTTCCACTGTTCGTACATTGCATAAATATCTCGTAATTCTCTATCAATCACAGATTTAGTAGGTAAATCACTCGGTTTAATCATATGATTTTTAAAATAGCCAATCATAGATACAATGGTTTCCGGCTCATATGAATCTGCTAATTTTAGATCACGGAGAATATTTTTAATTGCAATATGTTTCATTTTTTCACTTGAAATAATCTTTTGATTTATGCCTGCATTCCGTATTACCCGTAAAAAGATAGAATGAAATGTTCCTGCTAATAATTGTCTAGCTCCTGAAATTGATAGACCAGGTAAATTACTTATACGTGACTTCATTTCTTCTGCTGCCTTCTTAGTAAACGTAAGAATCATAATATTTGCTGGTTTAATTTCTTTGTAATTCATCATGTATCCTACTTTAGAAGTTAAAACTGATGTTTTACCACTACCTGCTCCGGCCAGAGTAATAACTGGTCCACTTACATTTCTTACTGCTTCTATTTGACTTTCATTTAACTTAATTCCATGCTTCTCCAGGCTTCGAAAAAAATATGAATCATTTTCATGATCTTTAACTATTTCTTCAGAAGTGAAATTTTGAGCAATTTGAGTACATGGAATAACACCATTTTTCTCGTTAATACCTAATGGATAATAACAAGTTTTGTTCCCCTTAAAGTCAATATTTGTTGTCATAATAATCCCCCTTATTATAAATAAACACAAAAAAGCCCTTGGGCTGTTGTTAGATAATAATCTAAAACCCCAAAGGCTTATAATTGTTAATATGTAACGAAAAGAAAATAAAGTTCTTATATTTCTATATTATCAAAAAACATGTGTTATTAACAATATAATTATAGATAATATAAACTATAAGAATTTCCGTTTTGCTTTACTAATTTGCAATATCCTTTTTCTTCTCCACTTTTAAGAATTTTTCGAACCTTGAATTTATCAAGAGTTTCAAATTCTTTTCCGCTCATCTCATTAAATTCATTGAAGGAATGCACTACATTTTGGAGAGCTTCACTTAAAGAAGCGTTATTTTCTAATTCTGCATACATTGCAGAAATAATCATAGTTTCCTCAAATTCCATAACAGCCAATCGTGTGTAATCCTCTTTACTTACTTCAATTACTTTTAAATCCATTTTAACCCTCCTTCCGCTTTTATTTATCTTTCGGTTGTTCCTGATCAAAATAGCCTAGAAATACAGTTTTCATGGCTTCTTGATTCTCCGCAATACTATAAAATATATAATTGTCTTTTTCTTTAATTACTGCTTCTTTAGCTATATCATAATATGAATTATCTACTTTTTTCATACGAGAAGCAACTTCTTGTGTATGTTTTTTAATTTTGCTTTTTACATCCTTAAGATATTTCTCATCATTAACATAAAATACTCCATACTCTGTTAAATCTGCATCAGTATAGGTTGTTCTTACTACAAATGTTTCTACTTCTTCTTCTGAAATTTTGAATTGTTTTTTTGCATTCTCTAGTGATAGAGTATGCAAATTTTGAATACCAGTATTTTTTTCTATTGTTGATGCAATATTACTGATTGTATTCTCCGGATCCTCACCACAACCTGTTAAAAAAAAGCAGACTGTTATCAATAAAATTGAAACTTTTTTCATATAAATCCTCCAACACCTAATTCAAACTTAATATCTACTTAGCAATGCAGCAGATTTACTTTTCTTCACAATATCCGTTATCCAATTGATTAAAAGGACAACTTCATCTTTTGCTGTATTTTCATTAATTACAATACCTTCTAACCATATATTAATCGAATTGTTTTGCTCTCCTGAAAAGTACTCACAGTGAAGTATTAAATTCTTACTTATTCTTAACAATAGATTTTCTGAAACATTCGGCATTAATTCCACTTTGTGTGTTTGATCAGGATGTAATGTATTAATAAATCTCAGAAATTGCTTAGCTGTCTTACTAGATAATGTTTGCACTGGTGAGTTATATTGTGTAAGCCATTTATTTACGCGTTCAGCTGCTTTAGACATATTATCAATCTTGATGATATGTGAAAGTGCTAGGTAATTACCATTATTTTTACTGGAATCTAGTATATTCATTACACTTAGTCGGTCAATCATTTCCATAATTAATTCGACTCCCTTATTTATTGATAAATCATTCACTAGTACTTAATAGCTTTATGTTGCATATTTTACTGATTTATACCTGATATTTTAATAGCTATTATCGTTTTTTTGATAATAAGCATAAATAACTTCAAGCAAACTCATTTCTTCGTACAAAGATAATGCTATTCCTGTAATTCCATTAATGGATGACACTATCATTAATTGGTTTTGAGGGTTTATGAATTGGCCTAAAACTGGATAAGGCTTATGCTTACGAAAACAAACTATACTATCTGAGTATGCATTTTGAGTATCTTCATTCATAATATTTCCTACTGGAATGGTTAAATCATTATTAAAAATTACGGACTTAACATTTTTCAATCCTGAAATAGACTGGTGTTGATATTGTTGTTTCTTTTCATCCCATCTATAAGCCGCATCCTGCAATTGAATTAAATCATTACCTGATACTAATGGATTATGTCCGTGCGCATAATGTTTTTCTTCATACATTATTAGATTATCAAAATCATTTGTAGTAGCTAGTTCTTCATTAGGGCATTGTGCAATCGATAATGTATTATCTTTTTTTAACCAGTATATTAAACCACCTATATGTTCCATTTTTTCACTCCTATAAAAAGTATAATCCCCCTATTTAAATTTCTAATAACTAGACAAATAGGGGGACAATTATGTTTACTATAGACTGTTAGTTAAATAAAAATTAATCAATTCTATACTTAAAGAATTTTTTATAAGTTTCATAAGGCATTGCACCCTGTATTCTTTCTACTTCTTCTCCACGATTAAAATGGATTATAGTTGGTGTACCACCAATTAGATGATCATCCCAAAGCCTTTCGTTTTCTTTTTTGGACAGATCCACACGATTTAAATTTACATTTGTATCTTTAGCTGCCTTGTAGATATCATCATTCGCTTGTTTACAGAACTTACAATCTGGTTTAAAGAAATAAACATACGTATCATTTTCATATTTTTTCTCATCTAGTTCTTTAATTGAAATAATGTCATCTGGAGCATTCTTTTGCTTAGCTTTTACATCACTCTGACTGTTTATCATAAAAAAGCTAATACTTAAAATCATAATAGTAACTATCAAACTTATAATCTTCCATCTTTTATTCATCAAATTACTACCCTCTTTCCATTATTCTTCTATTGGTAACTATATTAATCAAATCAAATACTCCTGTTTATAAAAACAGGAGTACATTAAGGGGGGGATATTATCGTATTATATCCATTAACATTATAGATTTTAATAGTGATTTCTTATATTTCCCCATATAATTCTAGTAACATGTAGTAGATATACAAAAAATAAGAACCATAAGCTTGCTATAAAAATCCAGCAAACTTATGGTTCCGCTTATATAATATGTGATGAAGCTTCTAATAAAGTATAGTATTGCTCATCCGCTTTTGTTTCCATTATTTGTTGAGTAATAAGTATGGTTTTTGTACCTGCTTTAATGCCTGCATCTATGTCCGACTCACGATCACCAATCATATAACTATCATCTAAAGAAATGTTATACTTCTCGGCCAATGTTATAAGCATTCCTGCATTGGGCTTTCTACAATTACAGTTGGCATTTAAATTATGAGTGCAAGACATTATTTCTTTTATAACTGCGTTCGCATTTACTTTTAATAGTTCTTTCTCTAAGTGATTATGGATAGTATTTAATAGAGTATGGCTCATGTAACCCAAACTCACACCAGCTTGATTTGTAACGACAAAAATCATGTACCCTTTCTCTCTAAAACTTGCAATTGCATCTGCAGTTCCAGGGAGAAGATAGACGTCCTCTGGGGCATTAACAAATTTCACCTTATCGGATAAAATCTCGTTAATGACTCCATCCCTATCTAAAAATACAGCCTTATTTCTTTGTATTAATTCATGATCATTTATATTTTTCATATTTATACTCCTTCTATATATGAGTTTTTCACTTCAAATCCAAAAGCATATAACATAAAAAAAACATATTTAAATCATATCAAATTCCTTTAGTTTGAGCTTTTGTAAATTCATTTCATTAATTCAATTACATATATAGAATGGGATTTTTATAGTTTTGGGAAGGAATATCATGGTATAATATATCTATTGTAACTAAATATTGTAGGGTAGGACGTTGCATCCTTTCTCGATTTTTCAGGGGAAGGAGGTGACTCTATATGGAAATTCTACTACAACTACTTCAAGATACTTTGAAAGTATTTTTAACTGTACTTGCTACTGGATGTGCTAATAAGTTAGTCCAGAAACTTAGTACAAAACGTAGTAAAAAACGTAGAAGACCTGCCCTGCAGCGCCGTGGGAAGCAAATGCGGGACAAGTCTAAACGAAAGAATAAATAATTAGCAACTAAGTCCACCCTTCGGTATATTAGTTACTATTGGCGAGGTGCTGGTAACACCTCGTCTTTATTATATGCAAAAATTTAAGCTGTAATACTCTTGTATCTCTAAAGCAAGTATACCATAAGCAAATAAAAATGTCATAGTAATGTATAGGAGTAAATATTAATATCTCACTTTTATATATAGATAAAACTTCCTTGGAGGCACACTACTAAAGTACCCACGAACAAAAACCCCATGGCTAATACACCTGTAAACATCATTTTCATACCAAAATTTACATTTATATCGTATGCTCTCATACTCAGCTTATCATCATTCTTTTCAGCATATTTACTCTTTTTTCGGTTATATATCGCTAGTACCCCACCACAGGATAATACTGTAACACACATGTATGCACAAATAGTAATAAAAGTAATCATATATTTTATCCCCCTTTCTCGAAAATATATTTTATATTATAACCATCTCGTATCAATATTTTAATAACGATTTTTAAAACAATTGGATTGAATCTTATATAAAGTTAAATAATTGTATCAATATCTAATGCTGACGACCAATCAAAATTAAATACACAATTCTACTTAAGCGTAGTAATTCCACGTATAACCATACTATTGTAACTAACAATGACAATGCTGCATACCATTCCATATGCTTTGCTAAGTTATGTTCCGCCATATACTCTATATATCGAAAATCAGCTAATAAAGTTAAAGTTGCAACAAGAACAATAACTAGTGTGAAAACAAGTGTTAATGGATTCGCTTCATGCAAATAAGGTAATGATACTCCAAACAATTTTAAAACCCATATGAGCATATAGAATATTAAAACGCCAGACGTAAGTGTAGATATTATAGATATTAATTTATGACTAACCTTAATGATTTTTGTTATATATAGAAATGAAACTGAAAATACAATTGCGCAGGTTCCTACTGCTGCAGTAAATATAAAATCCCATGAAATTAATGCATATCTTAGAGATATTGCACCTACTAATATACCCTGGATTATTGAAATTGAAGGAGCTGATACAATTGAAAACTTGGGGTAAAAATTTGTTATTAAGATAATGATAACCCCTATAATAACCAAACATATTAAGAGTTCGATGTTCATTGATAACATTGGAAAATATGTAGAAATACAAGTTGCAGTTCCTAGCAGTAATGTTAATAGAAAACAAGTTTTAATAATTGTAGATTTTATGGTCATAAACGAGTCAAATGCAAAAGAATTATAAATGGCATTAGATCGGAACATTGGATTCAAAATTTTTCACTCCAAAATTAAATAATTTAATTATAAATGGTTTGGAAATTAGAACTTCAATTTACAACTCAAAAAACTCTTTATAGATGGTGGATTTATTGGCGGCTAACACTGCAGATTCTTCCTCTTCTTTTGTAGCAAATGCATATAAATTTATTAATTTCAATGTCATTTCATAAGGAAAATGCAACTCGAAAATTTCTCCTTCTGGATAGTCTGGTGAACGAAAAATATCAAAATCTCTTTCGGGATTCAAGTCAATTACAAGTGATACATACTCGTCACTTATACTGAAATAAAAATTAAATATGTTATTTCGTATCTTATTTAATAAAACAGTTTTATCTATCTCCCGTAGATCCCAACCAGAAATGTTAACATTATGAACAAAATCCCCCTCAAAGGAAGAAAGTAATGAGAAAATCTCCTTTTTTAATTCTACGTTTTGTTCTTCACTTTCCATACATCTCAACCTCTTTCAAATGAATTATATTGCGTATTATACCCATCTTACTCTTAGATTTTAATAGTCTTTATACAAAGCATTCCTTATATAAAATAGAGAAAAATATTTTTAGATAGATTTCCATATACCGTTATGTTCTGCCTACTCTAAAAATTTATTTACTAATAAAAAAAGCAACTGCACTTTATTTAGTGCAGTTGCTTTTTTATACTATAAATCAATAACTTTATTATTTAAATATCTTTTATTAATTTTAAAAAACCAATAAAAGAAGAAATCCTCTACAATTTCGTGTTCATCATTTTCTATATTGATTAATACTTCACCATAGATATATGCTATCTGATGGGCGTAATCAATTGCTAATCCGATTGTTGGTACATGTTGTTTAATAAATACCTTTAATGTTTTTAATGCATAGGTATCCACATAGCATACCTTTTCAAATATCATTAAGTCTTTATTATATTTCAATTTAGATTCAAATTTCATATTATATAGTTTAATTCTCAATTGATTTAATAGTTTTAAATGATCTACTGATAGAAATAATCCATTTTTATTCTCAATAGAAGTAATATAATTATAAAAATTATTGGCAGATATCTCATCCGCTTTAAAGATTTTTGAAATAAAGTTAATAAGATCTTTCTCCAAATACATAAATAAAAAACTCTCTTTAATACGTCGTAATTCATTCTCAGATACCATTTGCACATCAAAAGAAGTACACCAGTCTTTATATAGTTTAGTAAGCTTCGTCCAAGTAACATCATCTTCTTTAGGATTGCATGTAAATTGAAATGGAATTCTTTGTTTTTCTTCTATTCTTATATGATAAGTTATTCCTCTAATTAAAATGCCGTCCTTAATATAATCTTCACTTTTAAAAGCATTAATTTCGAACTCATTGTTCAAATAATTTAATCTCCCACATTCCAACCTATTTCTTAAAAATCTCACACCTGTTCCATATTGAAGTGCTACCTTCCAAAATTTCTTCTTTATCTCTGGAACTAAAACATTATCAATTTGATATTCTGTAAAATTTCTTTTTAATATTAACCTACATTGAGAGGTTATATTACAACAGATATCATTTAATTCCGGTGCAAATTCAAAATGATATTTCTCGTTTCTGTTATCCTTATTACTTGCTAATGTAGCATTCCCTTTATTGTTTAGTCCTAACATTAATATATTCCTCCCATTTTTTACGTAAAAAAAAACGTCCTTTTGGTCCTAATTCTCATAAGGTAAATACCTTTATGATTCATAGTTCCAAAAGAACGTTTTTTATTGGTGTAAGTTAAAATTAAAATTTAAATGTTTATGTACTTATTATAAGTCTCCTTATTAGTTAAAGCAATTCTCTATCTTATCCCAAAATATAGGCATTTCCCTCTCCTTAACCTCTAAAAAAAAATCGGTTAAGAATTTAATTCCTCATGATAATTTATAATTATTTTTCACAAAACACAAAATATGACCCTACTAATACTACTATATAGCTAGGTAAAACAAAGAATTTAATAGAATTATATACCAGGGCATATCTGTCTTCATAATAGTTATAAACATAGGAGAGAATATTAATAATGCTCCCAGGATAATCATATATAGGAATATATTTAAACTAACATGTCAAAATTTTATAGGTTCTTTAAATTTAAATGGAGATGAATAATAAATAACTTCCTTACATTCACCTAAAGTGTTCATAACTACATTCCTTACATAAATAATTCTTGAATTGCAACATCCACACACTGTAGTAGGACCTTCATGTTCATCTAATTCAAATGAATCCACCTCTACAAACTGACAATACGGACATTTTAAACCACCTACACTTCTTATATCGTATTCTGGTTTATCAATTAGTTGAATTGCTTCAACTGCAAGAATCCCCTCGTCAGGACAGCATGCACGTCCTCTGTATGTCTTCCCGTTAATAATAAAAGTGCTATGTAGCAAATCATTTTTTGTGGGTTCAATTTCTTTTATTAATTTGTATTCATTCATGTCTCCAAAAGGATTTTTAACATCATATTCAACGATCTTGTTATACATTTCCTATTCTCCCTTACTTATCATTATTTTTATCAACTAGCTTATAAATTTTCACTTCACCACTAAGTTTTTTTAACTCCATCTGAGATAACTTTTCACATTCTAATGTTATTTTAGGAGAATTGTAGCTATATGTTTGATGGGATACTGAAAGTGCTTGAGTACTATTTACACTTCTGAATAAATCTCCGCCCCTTCTTCTACCAGCCTTTTTAACTATCATTTCAATCCCTCTCCTCTTAACAAAATTCAAGTTGTTTCCTAAAATAATTTTTTAATGTCTCCCTTAATCTTAATAACTCAGCAGGTTACATAAACGCTAATATAAATCCAATTAGTATCTATTCCTCCCATTTTCCACATAAAAAAACGTCCTTTTGATCCTAATTCTCATAAGGTAAATACCTTTATGAATCATAGTTCCAAAAGAACGTTTTTTATTGGTGTAAGTTAAAATTTAAATGTTTTATGTACTTATTATAAGTCTCCTTATTAGTTAAAGCAATTCTCTATCTTATCCCCAAAACATTAGAATCATCCTATAATTCTTCTTGCCTCTCTTTAACTTCAAGCATAAATTTAGCATAAATCGTAATTCTTTCGAGAGAATCTTTAGCTGCATTATAATCTTTAATATATCTCTCTTTTCTTCCTGAACTTAAAAACTCATTTTCTTCCATAGTATTTAACACTTCAAAATCCACTATTTTCTCAATTTCTCTAATATGATAAACAATTTTATATATAATATATAAACCTAACCCCCATAAAATTAAGCCTATCACGAAAGAAATAACCATATATAATGATATCGAATTATCAACAAACATAAAATAAAGAAAATATACTAATGCAACACCCCACAAAAATGGAAAATACAATTTATGAATACGCTCATATTTTAGTTTTTTTACTTCATGAAATTCTTTTTTACTCTTTAAGTCTTCAATCATTTACCTGCTCCTTATTAACAAATAATAAATGGGTTTCAGCCGATAATACATCTATCTCGGTCAAACCCCAATTATATCCTATGAAATCGTGAAATTCATCTATTTTACTAAATCATATAAAACATTAAAATTAAGTAAGTCTTCCTTTTTGTACTATACTTTTATTAGATCTGGTAGTTATCATTTTACGGTAGCCCTTAAAACATATATAAATAGGACTACTATCGCTAATTAACTGAATTTTTTGTTTTTTATTGAGAAATGGTATATGATGGATTTAGTCTTATCTAATTTCTGTTATGATATTTATTAAGATATAACATATATATGGGATGAGGAGGATACTATGAACGTTTCAGTTAAGGGGAACGAGAAGATTACACAACTTTTAAATGAATGGTATATAGAAATCCGTGCAAGAAGGATTGGTCAAGCGCATAGGTTAAAGGAAGAGATTGATAAGAAGATAAATAACATAACAGAAGATCAGAATCTACTATTATATTACTCTCTTCTAGACTTCCGCTTCCAATACATTGTAGATAATTTAGGTGTCTCTGCAAATAGCTTTGATAAGGTTGAAGCGTTTGAGATTCCAACAAACAACTTTTTAACTTATTACTACCATTTCTTTAAAGCTATTCATGCTTCTGGTATTGGTAACTACACAATTGCAAAAGAGCATTTCGATAAAGCTGAAGCTCTGCTTGAATTAGTCCCAGATGAAATTGAGAAAGCTGAGTTTTACTACAAGCTAGGCGCTTTCCACTATGACATATACGAAGCACTTAACTCGGTTAAATATACTACAAAGGCAAAAGAGATTTTTGAGAAACATGAAAGTTATGAACGAAATGTTGGATTCTGCGAGAACCTTCTAGGAACTGCGTGTACAAAGCTAAGAGAATGGGCTTTATCAGAAGAACATCTTATTAAAGCAATGGATATTTTCAAGAAGCTTGATGAAGAAAAGTATACCCTAATGGTTAGACATAACTTAGGATATATGTATTCTAGTCAGAACTTATCTCCATTAGCAATCAGATATTTATCTGAAGTGACTACTTATAATCCTAGACACCATAAAGCTTTATTCTTGCAAGCTAGAGAGCATTACAAGTTAGATGAACTTGATATTGCAAAAGATTTAGCTGACAAAGGGTATAGTATTTGTGTTGAATTAGGAAATAGCGAATACAAACACCTATTTGCAATTTTAAAATGCCTTATCTCAAATGTCTCTGGAGGGGATTTAGAAAAGACTGCACTTGAAGGAATATCTTACTTTGAAGACGAATCACTATATGAGTACATAGAAGAAAGCCAAGAGTATCTGGCTGTTAAATTCTATGAAGAAGGAAATCATATTAAATCAAGTGAATACTTTTATCTAGCCTCGAAGACAAGACAAAAAATCAAAGAAAGGGAGTCTTTAAAATGAAAAAACTAGTATTAGGATTAATGGGCGTTTTAACGGCTTTAACTTTGACAACAGGTATTTCCTCTGACAAGGGCAACAATGAATCAGTGACACCTGTTATTATGATGATGGAACATGGAGATCATGGTGGTTGATACCCTATTTTAATGTACACAGAATAGATGCTAATTCAAAGGGAAGAATGATTTCTTCCCTATTTATATTGTTCCACTTTGTATATGCTATCATTTCTTTTATCCTACTACTTAAATTACAAAAAAACACACACCTTTATTAAATAAATGGGTGTGTGTTTTTAATAGATAGGTAGTTAGATTAAGGAATCTATTTTGAGTCCTACTTTAAATTTATCATGTTTTATATTTATATACAAATGTAATCATAATTCTTATGGATTCTTTAAAATATCTCTTGCGGCATATTATTTATTCCTTTATAATTTCTTTTCGTATAGTTATTAAGGAGTGTGTAAAATGAACAAGACAGCATTAATTAAACATGTAGCAGAGCATACTGAACTAACTCAAAAAGATGCCTCTGCAGCAACACAAGCTGTATTAGATACTATTACTGAGGCACTTATGAATGGTGAAAAAGTACAGCTAATCGGATTCGGAACATTTGAAGTACGTGAACGCGCTGCACGTACAGGACGCAACCCACAAACAGGTGAAGAAATGCATATTGCCGCTTCAAAAGTCCCTGCTTTCAAAGCCGGAAAAGAATTAAAAGTAGCTGTTAAATAATCAAAATACAAAAGGACCTAACGCAAATTAGAGGTCCTTTTTGTATTTTTAAAGCTATCTTCAACATTAAGCTATATAGTCTTTGTTTTCATTTTTCTGTATTGCTTTCAATAGATTCCATTGGCTGGAAATTGAATTGTAGCCCATAACCTGCACCATGTAAATGTTCACGAACTAAAGTATAAAATTCTCCACCATATTCATTACATTCGTGTAGCGCATATACCTGTATTACAAATTTATCTTTACCTATTGTTTCAGGAGTTGTTTCATATATTTCTCCACTTTCAATAAATGCAAGGTATCTATTTATCTTTTCTTGTAAAAGTAATGCATGCTCATGTTCTTCTTCCCAATCTAATGCATCAAAAATAGTTAAATATACTATATCTTTATTTTCATTATCTAGCGAAATTAAATCTACTTGATCTATGTCATGCAGTGCCATATAAAAAACCTCCTAGTCATTTTTTCGTATCACTTTAACTTTAGTTGGTGGGATTTCTTCAAGATATTCGAAAGGTGGCTTACTTCTGCTTCTAACTACTGCTCCACTCTCTTCAATTTCTGGAAAAGCTTTTTTCTGATTTTTAGTAAGAGGTGCAGTAGGTGATGATTTCAACTCTATTAAATCTATTTTACCATCAATATCTTTTCCTGCTATATCTAAACGTGTTCGAACTCCTGATTTTGTCATAATCGTAACTTGATTATTTAATTCAGATTGTACCTTTTCTTTACGAATAATTGCTTCCATTTCTTTTTCAAAAACATCTCCAGCCTTCGTATTTTTTGCTAGGATCTCTCTTCTCTTTTCTAATTGTGCTGCAGCATCTAAAGCATTTGCAACTTTTTTCCCAGATTTGAGAATCTTAACACCTTTCCCGATAGGCGTAATACCACCTACCACCATTACTCCAGCTAGGCTACGCTCCCACCATGAAAGTTTTTCTCCCGTATCAGGGTCAACACCTTCTATGACACGCCTCAAATCATATTCTCCTGTCAGTTCTCCTGCTAGATCTCTAGTTACTTTTCCCATATCAACTTCTGTATTTTTCTCTGAAGAATTGGTGTTGTTTACATCTTCATTTCCCGCCAAATTCCCTCCATAGAGTTGATCTGCAGTTCGAAATTTATTAGCAGAATGTAAGAGTTGTTCAGCAATATTATCTAATGTTTGAAGGACAGAAAACATTTTTGGCTTTGTATCGTTAAACATTTGATAAAAACGATCACTTGTTGCACCACTCCATTGTGAAGCGATATATTCTGTTTGATTGCTTAAATCTTTATGTATGTATTCTAGGGTGTTTCTAGTATTTTGTACTGTTTTAGCTGCCTGTTCTAATTGTTCAGGCGTAACTTTTATTTGTGTCATACCATCCCTTCTTTTCCTAGTATTTACAATCAAATTATATCATAGAAATATTATGAATATTCACGCATAGGAATGTTAATAGGATTAGAATTTTATGAACACGATAAAGTTAATTAATTTTAAAACCAATATAAATTATAAAAAAAGACCAATTAATTATTGGCCCTTAATTCTAAAAGATTAAATTTATTCTTCCGTTTCCATTTTACTTAGGCTTTCTCTGATTAGATCTTCACATAATTGCTCCATTGAAATGCCTTTTTTTCTCGCCCACTTTTTTAAATGCTCTTTTTCAAAATGTCTTAAATTAAAAGATACTCCATCCCATTCGCTTGTAAGGATTATTTTTTCATCTCTAATACTTATATTACCTTCTGAAATAAACTTCTTCAGTAAGTTTATTTCTTGCTGACAATTATAAATTTGTGTAGAAATTGTAATTGGTTTTATAGTAACTAATATTTTTTCTTCTTTAATATTTATTGTTATATTACTTCCATTTATATTAGCATACAACCAATCAATTACATTATAAAATGTGTCATCAAAATTTTGCGGAAGTGGAAATGTGAATGTCACAACTTTTTTAGTTGTAAATCCTCTTCCCTTTTCAATTTTAACTTTTGGATGATAACCCTCATTTAATATAGTCTCTAATTCTTTAACTTCATTACAATCGGTCAAAACTTTCCCTATTTCAATATCTATAATACGAGCTGTGTTATTTGTAATTCTATTTACTAATAATTGATATAAAAAATAATCTTTCCCATCAATATTGATAAAATGTCTTGAGCTACTTCCTACATTTACTTTTTCAATGAATTTCTTTGCCTCTGCACTATCTATCAAGAATGTTTGTTTACCCCTATAAACTATTTTTTCTGCTGACAAATTACCTAGTTTAATATGTTTTTGTATATATGTTTTTGTTTTACCTACCTTTTTTGCTAGTTCAGAAATTGTAATACCCTTAGGTTTCTTTATTGCTTCCGCAAGACGTTCAATATCATCAACATAAAACAGACGGCTACCATCTTGTTTCCAATCATCATAAACAGGTTTTATTAACTCATCTTTAACATACTTGTGCAGAGTAGATTCAGCAATGTTTAGTTGTTTTGCAGCTTCTTTAGTATTTAGTTTCTCTCTTTTATCAAATTGCATATTGTAACAACACCTTGTTCTAATTTTTTATTTCTCGCAAGTGATTCTTGAAAACTGTATATTCAATCATCATTTTCAATAAAATAGTATCCCCGATTAGAAATGGATTTTATGTACTCTAATTTATCAATTATCCTTTCATTTAATTCCACTATTGTTCTGCTTCCACCATTCCGTCCATCAAGATCATCCATTTCCCATAACAAATTTTTTTCTCCATCAAAACCCTCAAATTCTGGGTTAATTCCTTCTTTTAGAATTTTTATGGCATCCTCACAAGCATGAAATATTTTATTTGGAGAAACTAATTCTAATATCTTTAAGTTTGGTGGCTCATATTGATTATATATTGGTATATGTATTCCATAATTTTCGAATACAGTCCTTAATGTTCCACTAGTTATGTAAGTCAAAATCAAATTTCCATCATCAAAATACCTTATCATTTCATCAAAATCATTTTCTTCATGTTCTACAATTTGATATTCTCTAAAATATCTCCAAGATACTCCCATAAAATACTCCTCTCTTCGTTTGATACAAAATCTAAAGTTGTATGTGATTAAGCATCTAATATTTTGTTACTACTTTCTTAATTTTTATTTTATCAACGGTTTTAATAGTCTTTCTTGTAAATAAATTTGATTTGCTTTCTCTTTTTATAAAATTCCCGATTTTTCATTTTGATCTTTCTGTGTAAGTGTTTTAAACCAAATTACCTTATGTGCTATGAATACTACAAAAATAAAATAAATCACATATAGAAAGCAAAATAATAAAATATCCAAATATGACTCTCCAAGGTCAGATGAAGATAAATCTAAAAGAAACCTAAAAGGAACGTTTCTAGGATTCAGTAATTCAGGTAATACATATAACCATAACCCTATCGTGGCAATAGATTTTAATAACCAAACAATTCTGTTCATCTTGATTTTCCACATGCAAATAACCCTCCTTTTTCTTTATAAATTTTAAAATCAATTAAACAATATTAATTTAATGGTTGTTAAATTTCACCGATATTATATATCGGCTAGATTACAAATTGAAGCATCTATATGCCTTATAATAAAAACTTCTTTGTTAGAGTAACTGCTATGATTGCTAAAACTATGCACTTCAATAGAAGGAAAACGTTCTGTAAGCATCTCTAAAAGTAATGTACGATTTTGATGATTGTCAATTAAGTTCAGTTTTTCACTACTTCCTTTTTCGAAATCGGCAAATTCAAATCCCTGATCACGTAGATACTGAATGTGTCCCGCTCGACTTCTTTTATCTGCTACGGGAGTTTTACTATGAATACGATAGTGTTCTAGCATAAAACAAAATTCCACTCTCATTTCGCCATAGGGATAATATTTTATTTCATTCACATGATTAAATCCTTCGTTGTTCCACCAATCTCTTACGATTTCAGAAAGAAATTTCAATTGTTCTTTTAAACCATCAATAGGTTTTTCAGAACCTAATTTAATCTGTAACTCATGTATCGTTTGATTGGCCTTTTTAATCTCAACATATCGTTTTTCTTTTTCTTCCAACAAATAGGATTCATAATTTAGCACTTCTGATGCTTCACTAAAATAGCTTTCTATCAGTGCTGGAAGTTTTTTTGACATTTCGACTGAAAGCGAATCTTTACTAACCCATTCACGTAATTGAGCATTAGCAAAGTGTATATCCTTTAAAGCCTTCAGTAATACAGATTTTTGCTCTTCATTCAATTCGAATTTCTTTTCTCCCATTTCCCCAGCTCCTTTACATTCACACAACAACTTTTAATTTGACAATGCAAATATCTACTCTGTTTTGAAAATTTTATCTATCCCTATTTAATTCTTTTGCAACTTTTTCCTCTGTATTGTTTACGTTACTTCTAGTCTGTTCAACTTTTATTTTTTTCTGATTTTCTTCTTTTTCAGTTATTCCATGAGCATACCTAATACCTAACCCAACTAATAAAACTGTAACGGTACCTATAGTCAAATTTATAAAAAAACTTTTCCATGATCCTTTTATAGAATTAAGACCCTCATACTCTTCCATAATCATTTCCTCCTTTTTAATAAATACAGCCATAAGTAATCTAAGCAACAAATGAAAAGACATAATGTTGTATTTGTTATGTAAATATTTCATAATGAATCATCATTTTAACACTCGTAAAAACAATGTGAATGATGATTTATATTCAACTATAAATATCTGGTTTCGTTAATATATTTTTAGAATTTTATTAAATTATATCACTATTATTAGATTAGTACTTTCAAAAAAATAAATATAGTTATAAAATAAATATTCTATATGTTTAAAAATAGATAAATGTTTTTTAAAATTCATTAATAGAGAAACCCTGTAAGAATGAACGCTTTTTACAGGGTTTCTCTATTATTAAATATTAAATTACTAGTTTTTATTTTTAATAACTTAATATTAATTAAATTATTCTTAATATGGAAACTATACTATTTTAATAGAAAATATAAAAAGATGATTTCAGAATTGTACTGAAATCATCTTAACAAAATATAAATAATATTTTATAACTAAGTTATCCTCTGCGTCCTTCGTCTTCGTCGTTAGAAGAAAATCCTGCAAAATTAACTTTAACATTACCACTATTACCATCTCGATATGTAATCACATAATTACCTGATGCTACAGATCCTCCTGGCCATTTCTCTACACTTCTCCAAGTATATTTTTCATCTTTTGCTAGTTCATAAGTGAAGTATTTTTTTCCGGTATTGGCATTTTTTACTGTTACTAATACTTTACTTTGACCTTTATTTTCAAACCATAGTTTAATATAACCATAGCCAGGATTAACTTTAAATCCAGATGTAGCCTCTTTATCACCTATTACTGTTACTGAACCAATGTCGTTATACTCCGCACTTGCAAATGATGGGAATACTACACTAGCAGCTAAAGCTAATGATAAAACAGACGTTACCAATCTTTTCTTTTTCATAATAAACCCTCCTTATGTGTTATATATTACAATATAAGCATATCATACATATAACTAATTGGGAGAATTTTACAATTTTATAAATATAAAATTGAATATTCTGTTAAAGTAATTGCAGTCTTATTTATATAAAAAAAGACATCACCTTATACCAGGTAATGTCTTTTTTTAAATTAATGTGATTTGTATTGACCTGAAAGTTGCTCTTCTGCCATACGAACTAAGCGTTTAGTTATTTCTCCACCAACAGATCCATTTGCTCTCGCTGTTGCATCTGGCCCTAATGTTACTCCAAATTCTCTTGCTATTTCATATTTCATCTGTTCAATAGCACTCGCTGCTGCTGGTAAAAGAATATCATTATTATTATTTGTTTCACGTAAGTTCATTACTAACACCTCCTGATTATAAACATTATATTTCTCCATCATTTAGATAAATATACATTTTTAACCAAATAAGTTAACCATAATTACGTTATGTTTACAGATAGTGTTTTTTCTTTCATTTCATATACTAAAAAACAAACTAAAAGAAAAAGTGAATGTTATAATTATAATATTATTCAAATCAAATATACAAAAAAAGAGATGTTAAGATTATTAGCCTAATCAAATGCATTTAAATACTGCTTTTACTAAACCAGTATTTATTTATCTTCAAAAAGAGTAAGTTGGTTTGGAATAAAATGAATAAGAATAAAAACGAGAAAGTAAGGTGTTTTGCAACATGTTAAGACTTAAGTTTGTTATTTTTTTACTACCACTTATTTTATTTGTTAGTGGTTGTGGAAACACGAAAGATGAAACAAAGTATGAAAAGGACTTTTTAACGCAAGTAGAGGCTATATCAAAAGCAGTTAGTAAAATGACCAAAATACAAAAGGGTGACCAATCACTAACTTCATCACAAAAAGAGTATAAAGAAGCGCTTATGGAATTGAAAGAGGTAATTAAGGGTTTTAAGGAGCTAGTACCTGATAGTAAGTATGAATATCAACAGAAGCAACTAATTAAGTCTATGGATGAATATGAGTCGTCTATATCCAAATTATTAAAAGGAATGTCGGATACAAAAGGTAGCGAATGGAAAGATGCTATTGAACAATTTAATAAAGCGACAGACATGTATGTTGATGCAGCTGGAAAAATCGTAGATATTAGAGACGGAAAAACTACAGGCACTTCTGAAGAAGGTGTTGATAAATTATCCCGACAAGGAGATACAGCAACAGAATCAGAAACAAGAGCTGAACCTGAAACTACCGAAACACAACCTTCGGAGCAAGAAAAAGATACGGCGACTAAAGATACTCAAACACAAACGTCTGAGCAAGTAGTAAAAACTGAGGTAGCTGGCACTGAAGAGGAATCAACAGTAGAACAATCACAACAGCAACTTACAGTTGATAAAGTGAAAGAAATTATTGAGTATTATTCTATTGGAAAAGATGACAAATTAAGTAATGTTTCTGTTAAAAATGGTGAAATAAAGGCAACTATTGCATTAGCACCCAACGGACTATTTCCTACCAAGGATATGGCTGTTAATGGCTATAGTCAACTTGCAGATGAGTTACTCAAACATGAGGGTTGGCAAACATTAACTGTTACATATGCTAATGTAGGAAGTGTTAGTATGAATCGTAACGAAAAGGAAACAAATGAGATCGGTGATTACTTCCCGACACTTAAAATTGAAGAACGAATGAAATGATAAAATAAGGTACTTTATAGGTTATTTATTTTTCGGCTTACAACACAAACGTTATAGAACCATTGTCTGTAAGACTTTCATTTTAATAGCATGAAAAGCGCGATATTAACGTATCGTGTTTTTTTATGCCGAAAAATAGATGAGTCATATATATAAGATAATAAAAAAGCTACCTATGATGAAATAAGTAGCTTTTCTCTATGTATGGCTTTTTCCCTTATAAACTATACATTGTCTTACCTGTATAGTTAGTTTTTCGTGTACACTTCATCGATATGTTGCATATAACTTTTTCGGTTTACCGTACTTATTAATTTCATTTATATAAACTTTTCCATCTTCCTCATTCATAATAATCTCTTCTTGATACGATTTAGAATCTACTTCCTCTATTTGCACTCTTATATTCTCGGACAGTTCTATATAATTTATTGTATCCATTTTACTACTTAGTTTATTTCCTGTAGCTGCTTCATAATATATTTCGTTTATTAGAACTGTACTTTCCTCCGGATTATACATATAGCCTCGAGTAACTTTTATCATAGATGTTTCTCTCCCATATTATTATATTTATAAATTTAATATATAGATTATAAGTTATTTATGCTGAGTAATTTCGACCAATTATCCTCTTATCAGGATGTTCATATAAATTATTTATAAATTTATTATAATCATATGTCATAATTATATCACTACCTGGAAAACACATATGTAAATTTTGAAGTAAGATGCTTAGCTCAATATGATCTTGCTCATTATAATAACAATGATACAAATCTTTTCCTTTTTTGTAGTAAGGCGGGTCAATAAACAAAATTCCATCCTCCCAATACTCTCTTTCTATTAAAGCTAGGGCATTTTCCTGAGTTATTGTAATTTTTTCAGATAATGAATGAATGTATTTAATTCTCTCTATTAAGTTATCAGTATTCCAACGTGAAAGTAAGCTCTTTGTGTTTCCATTCCGTCCTCCAAGTGGATTTGCTTTATAAATACCGCTATAGGCTAGTCTATTTACTAACAATGACGCCCATGCAGCCTCTACTAAATCTGCTCCCTCATAGTCGGATTTAATTAAATTTTGAGCTTCAAAATATTGTTTATGTGTAGGGACTGTAGATTCTAAACGATGAATTAATGCAAAAGGCATGTATTTTACAAGCCACCAAAATGAGAACACTCCCGTATCTAAATCATTTAAATGTATAGTTTCAACTATACCAGCATCTAACATAGCTAACTCAAAGCTAGCTCCCCCCGAATATGGAGATATAAGTTTTTTTGCTTTGTTCTTCTGTATGAATGAATATAAGTATTCTATTAGCTTACTTTTTCCTCCTGGATAACGGTAAACTGATAAGCGTTTATTAAATTTTATTTTAGGTTTATTAATAGTGGTTTTATTTTTAAATTTGTCTTCCATAATAAGAATAAATTTATGCTTCTCTTGATCTTCATTAATATAATTAAAACCTTCACATGTATTACACCAATATCCTATGTCACGCTGATCTAAATCAAAGTCGCCATCATTTACTGTTCCTTCTACAAAGCAGAATTTACATTCTAGCAAATCTATTCCTCCAAACATTATTATCTGTTAGGACTAATTTTAACAACCTTTACAAAATATATCTTTTTAAAAACTACTTTATCCTGAATATTTTAATATCTATCTCGAAATTTAATGATAATAAATTTCTGTACATTAATACAAAAGGAATCCCATATAATATTGGATTCCTTTTGTATTATTCAACTTACATTCATAAGAAATTACTTGAAAATCAAGCGAAATTTATATATATAATATAGATTCCCCAAAGAATGTAACCAACTTGTGTAATGATATACATTGTAATTTCGAAACCAGTGAGCTTTCTTTCACTTTTTATTTTTCTTAAATACAGATAAAAACAAAAAGTAGATAAAAACATTAAGAATATAGAAGCATTATATATATTATCTATACTAGTAATAACTGATCAACTCCTCACCTGAAAATTAATTAGTATAGAATAAGCATATCATATGAAAGTTTAACTTACTTCAAATCTACTTTTTTTCAACACAATATACTTAATATTTTCATATTTAACAGGAATACTTGTTTAAAAAGATAAAAGAATCCCTTTTGCATCAATAGATTCACAAAAGAGATTCTAATTTTAGTACATTTACTTATAAGATATCAGGCTTATTATTCGTGAGGGTTAGGTGCGATAGAAGCTGGAGCTGGCCCGCAAGTTACTGCAAAAGCAAATATAACTGCAGGATTTACAGATAGCCCAAGCAACGAAAGCATTCCCAATGCTCCCCAGTAATCCTCTTTCTTAAGATACGATTTTATTTGATTAAAATATGATTTACTAATACCTAATGCATCCTGCCAACATCTTTCCCAAACGTTACTAGAGTACATATTAGATGGAATTTCTTCATCATTCATTACATAAACACCAGCAATAATAGCTGCTTTTTCTTCATTGTTATATGAAGATTTCGCTAATTCTTCTTTATTAAGAACATACTTACCTGTTTCTTCATCTTTTACCATTAATACCGAAAATATATATTCTAATTCTTTAACTTGAGCTTCTAATTCTTCATGTGTAGCCTTATTTTGTTTTCCATCTTGTATAGTTGCAGCTGAAGCGAGAGTTGGAACAAAAACTAGGGTAAGAGCCATTAACATAAACATCAGTTTCTTTAACATAGTGAATTAATCCTCCTAATTTTAATTTTTCTACTTCCCTCAAAACTATAAGTGTATACTATATATTTTTTAAACCTCCACTTTTCCATCTACCACCCTCTATTTCCAATATTTATAACAATGATAATATAACTAACTATAAATGTATATATTTTACAACCAATTCATCTATTACAATCATTTGAAATTCTATATATTTCTATAAAAACAGTTTTTTAGTAACCAAAAGATTTCACTTTAAATATAAGACAAACATTATATTAAAAAAAACAAAAAAACTAATATGTTCAACATATTAGTTTTTTTGTTTTTTATTTTACTAGATACTGTTCTAATTCCTGAACCAATATCTTAGCACCCTCAGGACTTAATGTAATTTTACCCTTTGCTAATGAAATATTTTCATTAGTTACTTCACCTGTAATAGCACATACACCACCAGGCGCATATTTTTTAAAAATTATATTTTCATTTTCCACAAATATTTCAATTGGATCCTTCTCTTTAATTCCTAATGTGCGTCTTAGCTCCATAGGAAGTACAATTCTTCCTAATTCATCTACTTTTCTAGTAATACCAGTTGATTTCATGTAATTTCTCCTTTACTTGATTTATAATAAACTAACTTACATATTTTATATACTATTTATCAATTACATTATAATTATAACAGAAGTCTATATTATTATATAAAATGTTATGCATTTGCTATTTTTATAGCAAATTTTTCAGTTTAGTAAAGAATGTCTTTTTTCTATAAAACGATTCTTGTAAAGTAGTTAGTTCAAAATAACCAAATACTGTTTCGTCTATTAAAGCAAGCACCATAGCTACTAGATCTTGGTATACCTGATTTTTATATATAGTTACCTTACCATCATACATATTACATAGTTCTGGTGAATTTGCCACAAAATACGTCCTACATGAAAATGGTCTATTATCATATACAGCACACTTTTTATTATCTATATCTAACATTGGGCATGGTTCAGCATACCTCATCCTACTACTATCTTTATTAATTTGAGGAATAGAAATCTTATTTCTCTTTTTCGTTTCCTGATGATTCTTATTAATATTTTTCTTTATATCTTTTGTAAGCTTATTTTTTATCCTACTTTCCTCAATTCTGGCTATATTAATTGGTTGAAAACAGCAAGCTATACATCCTTTTTTACATGGTGCATTTTTTTGTAGCTGTTTATATACTTGATCAAGTGATTTAGATAAATCATCTAGTAAATCTAAACCTTTCTCTTCGCTAATAGTAGTATTCTCTTTCAAATGCGATACAATATCCAGTAAAGTATCTAATAGTTCTTTCTTTAATCTTATATTCTCATATAGAGACTTTCCATCATAAAAATTATTATCAACCTTACGCCAAGTTACATTTGAATTCATATGACACTTTTTATATTTTACACCTGATCCACAAGGGCATTCATCATTACGTGTAGGCTCAAATAAATCTCCATATTCAAATCTCATTTCATTTTCTATGGATTGTATTAACCAGTCTATATTGTTCCTGTATTTCATTGTATACACCTCCAAATAGCTATATAGTTTTTATAAATTAATTATACTCTGTCTCTTTAAAAGTTACATATTTTCCCTATTATAATCAATTTTATTAACCACTCTTTCTAAAAAGATTTCTACGGAAACTTCATGCTATACTTAGCTTTACGAGGAAGGAGTTTTCAATTTGTCTAATATAATAAATAATAATAATAAAAAAGAAATAAGTTCAATTTCAGAATCGATAGTACCTAGTCAATTGCTAGATTCCAAATATGAAGTACATATAAATAATCTTATAACTGAAGCAGAAAAAGAAGGAAAAGATTCTAGTGCCTATCTTAATGATTTAGATATGATTTATCATTTTATTCATCATTCAACCAATATAGATAAAGATAAGCAGCGGAAAAATAATACCCGTAAATCATATTTGCGAGAAATAATGCACTTTTGTAAAACGTTGACTGAGAAAGCTGAAACATTTGAAATTTCCTATGAAGAAATCAAAAAAGAAAATTCATTCTTAAAGGCACTTAAGCCATGGAATATTCGTAAGTTTAATGATTGGATTAAATCTGTTCCATACGGGCGTAATAATAAGCCCTATTCTGTAGCAACCCTAGCAAGAAAGCTTACAATAATCAACAGCTTCCTATCACATTTATATAAAAACAATTATATATCTATCCCTCTACATGAGCATTTAAAAAAAGCAACTGTTCAGGTCAATGATAGACCAAATCGCGACCTATATTACGATGAAGTTCAAGAAATTCTAAACTATTACAAAAGTAAGAAACAACTATTTAATTACATGATTATCTTATTACTCGTTTCAACCGGATTACGAATACAAGAGGTCGCAAGCGCTAAAATTGGGGATTTATTTAGAGCTGAAGGTAAACTATGGTTACGTGTTATAGGTAAAGGCGACAAGCCTCGTGAGGCTTACATTTCACCTCATCTTTTTGAATGTATAAGTGAATATAGAAGTAGAAAAGGCTTGAAAACACAATTAAATAGGCTAGATAATTCACCACTAATTGTATCTAATCATTTAAGAAAATTTAACTCTACCTATTTAAGTAATAAGGTAACTTCTATCTTGTCTCAAGCAAGAATTCCTTGTGTTGAACAAAGAGAGAATCCAATAACAGCCCATACATTTCGCCACGGATTTGCTATTATGGCAGCAGAAAATGATGTGGAGCTATTACGTATTCAACAAACCTTAGGTCACGCAAGTGCTAATACAACAAAAATATATCTTGAAAAACATATGAAACGAAAACACAATGCGGCATTAAGTTTTGCTGATCAACTTGGTTAATTAAATTCACTATAACCCTTTGTACTTCATTTCATAATCAAATAATTATTTGTAACATAATACCCCCTCCGTCTCATATTACGGAGGGGGTATTATGTACAGTTCTTTATAATCAAGAAAAGATTTTAGAAAACAAATATTAATTTATAACATTAAATCTAGTTTTCATTCTGAGAAAATAATCTTTTACGTATTTGAACCGACTTTTTAAGCTCATTTAATAATTTATCATTAGTGAGAAAAGTAGCTTCATCAATAATATATTTATGACCTTTTGTTAAACTGTTTAGTTTCTCTACATTTATTGAACCATCTTCATTAAAGCATTCTGCTTGTTCTAACCAATCCTTAGTTATAACAAGATATTTAAGAGCGTCTATATTGGACATATATAATTCTCCTTTTTTAAATATTTGAAGTTTTAGATACTGCTAGTACCTTTACAAAAATATATAATGGGACACGAATAACTAAATATAGAATTGAAACGTAAACCGTTAGTCCCCATATAACTGTAATAAGGTTTCCCTCTAACCACCCCATTAATAGTAGTAAAATATGTGTTATTTGAATAGATCCTACAATTTTATCTACATAATTTATGCGTGAAGCCCATAGAAGCCTTATCAAGTTTCTCATGAATACCCTCTCCTTCTTTTGATATAAATTTATTTCTCTATTATAAGATTTTAACTTTTGTTAGTTATATCTGCTGGTTTTGCTTTCCAACGTTCTTTGTTATGTTCAATCCAATTTGGATCAATCTTTGCAGTTTCTAGATCCAATACTTTAAAAATATCATCTGCTACCCTTGGAGATTCATATATTGTCGATACAGCATCAATCATTCCTATACCATATTTCTGTAATAGAAGTGCAGCTAGTCTAGGAGTTTCGGCCCCCCTAGCTACATCATTTCTTCTTCCATTTGCATACTCTCTTATTTTCTTGATGAGCATTTCTATAATAATCTTTTGTTCCATTTTTTATTTCCTCCGACTACAGACTTTTTAGGATTAAGAGTATTGATACACATAACTTACAACTCATTTGTATTCCAATTATATAAGACACTATCCGCTTCTTCAGTCTCGTTACAATTAACATAAATATATTTCATTCCATCATCACTATAATAAATAAGTACCGGATGATCTCTTGTATCATAATTAATATACCCTAAGAATGACAACCATTGTTCATCAATATATTCATATAACCATTCGAAAAATAGTTTTATTTCACCAGTTTCACGAAAGAAGGATGTAACTGATAGATGCCAGGCCAAATTATTTTTCTCAAATGATGTACAATTCTTAACTATTCTCCCATTGTCTGAGTTGGCTGATAACATAGAAGACCATCTAGATGTTGTAAAAAAATCATGTTCAGGTAGAGAAATTGGTTTATCTAAGTTTTCAATCATATAACGTATGATATTTATTACTTCGTTAGGTATATTCTTTTTTAATTTTACTCGAAAATGTAATTCCGTAAAATCTGCCATTTTTAACTCCTTTCAAACAAATCCTAAGTATTAATGGATGGATGAATTTATATTTATTCATTTATTAGATCCTTTGCTCTCCGTATCCTTTTTTTATCTTAACTCTCTCTTAATTATTAAGTGATAAAATGAGCAACTACGACCGTACTCTCAATCAAATTTTCATCGATACCTTCATCTATATTAAACATTACTTCTTTCCCTTTCAGATTCATAATATGTTGAACTTTATTTTTACCTTTACCTACTACAATATCTGATAAATATATAATATTGTGAAAAGCGAACACTAATATCTCTTTGTCGCTATGACTACAGTAGACAGAACCTAGTTTTTGTAAATCATCACTTTTTATATATTTTTCTATAAGTTTTAATGACTTTTTTAACTTTTTATAACAACTTCCATTTTCAACCTTCGAAATGTTTATCTCAATTGTACGACTATGAATAACAAATCCCATTTTTTGCTCTGAAGACATATAATTACTAAGGTTAGAAAATACATCAAACACCCTAGTTGCTAATTTAGTAAATTTCTTTTCACTAACTTTATTCTCGTCTAATCTAACTGTTAAATTCACCTTTAGGTAGTTCATTTTATCCTCCTACTATATGCACTCTATAGGAATGCTTGTCCATCGACATAAATAAAAGAGAGTTTAAATAAATATATAAACTCTCTCTTTAATTAACTTTCATCAACAAGACTATAAATCTCCTCGTAAAATTACTTATTCACTATATTCAATTATACAACATTTTCAATAGTGGGATTAAATTATCCGTAAATAATTCATCATGAAGTAATCCCCTATTTCTAATTTTTTTAGATATTTACCCATTAGGTTCTATGATAATTACAATTAACTTGCAACAATACTTACTATTTTGTTTGCCTTATGACTAATCGTAGAATAGTATACTTCCAACCCTCTTCTTTCTGCTTGAACAATTTTGTTACTTTTTAATTTTGTTAAATGCTGTGATATCGTTGATTGCGGAAGATCTAAAAGCCCAACTAATTCCGTAACATTTGTTTTTCCATTCTTAGTAAGATGACTAACAATTTGAATTCTGACTGGATGTGACATTACTTTTATTAATTCGATATCATCTGTTTTTACCTCTAATACATTACTCATAGTAAACAATCTCCTTTAAATGTTTATTTTATTCTTAATAAATTGTTTTATAGATATAATTATTTAACTTGTTATTTTATAATTGACGATACACTTTTATAGCAACTGACATTTGCATAACATACATATATATATTAAAACTTGCACTTCTATTATCATCAATCATTAATTCATTAAACTTATTTATTCCTAATACCTTATGCTTAGTAATTTCACCAATATTTTTTTCAAAGTGAGAACCTTTCTCCCAAACAATAAAGATAAGTTCTCCTTTTTCTAATTTATAAAAATCCTCTTTAGTAATTAATAGTTGAAGATTATTTTTATGCTTTTGGAGGAATTTATGATCCAATTCTTTTTGTTCCAAAGTATCCACCGCCCTACATATAATACCTTTATTATAGCCGATAGAATACCTTTAAGCTTTTAAAAACAATTCATCTTTCTAAATATAGTTTTTCTTTATTAGCTTTTTTATATTAAAGTTAATCCCCCCATATTTATGCTTTTAAAAGTGGAGGAATTAACAGCCTGTAAACAACATCATTTTTGTGAAACTTGATTTAACTATTTATCTAACTGATTTTTTTGCTTTTTTTGGTTTTGTTTTTATGTATCCGATTAAGGCAATTGGTACTAAAATCCCACCCAATACGTAATTCCAATAAGCTTGTAAAAAATCCATTATTATTTTCCCCTTTCAAATACCTGATTTAATAATTTTTTATGGTAGATCTTGTGATTTTTCTTTTATGATTAAAACATTTCTTTTACAATTTCCAAGAATATATTTTTTATCTAAATGTAAAACATCCGAGCATTTTACATTCCAAAATATATTACCTAATTTAGCTATTCCTTGATGTTCGTTATCTTTAATGATTTCGGTAAGTTCTATATCTTTTTTTATATAAGAATTACCTTTTTTCAAATGCCTTTTTATATAGAAGTTCTTAATTAATAACGGCTTTAAGAACATTACTTCTAATAACGAAAAAACAATATATACTGCTAAAGTGTATTTCAAGGAATTTAAGGTAAAGAAACTCACTCCAGCTATAGATATACTAATTCCAACCAAAAAAGTAGTTACTCTTTTTGATGCATATCCCGTTATAGCTATCACACACCCAATTCCAAATAAAATAAGTCCTGTATGTATAGCTTTCTCCCCCTTTCTCAAAAGAAGAGACTTTATTTAAATTCCGACAGTTCATATATAAAGGTCGTTTAAAGCGTTATTTTTATTATTTTGGTCTGTTTATAGTCTGAAAGAATGTAACCATACACATAGAATAATGATATTATATGTTTTTTTGATGTACTCTTTTATTTGGTCTTATAAAATAAGTCCATCCATTCTTTCATTTTATATAATCTTTGTTGTTTGTATTTTATATTTTTTCTTCGTTACTTACTTAGAAATCTTCTTATGTTGGATTCTTATTTTTGAATGAAATGATATTCTTTATTACAAAATGCATTTCTTTTATTTTTGAAATATATATCTTATCCATACAATCCCTCCTTCATGATTAAATTATAACCGCTTTAAAGATTTCGCTCTTTTTAAAATCGATATAGGTGTTTTCCTAACTATTTATGTAATATACTCATTCTTCATCTAGATTTTAAGTCTTTTTCAAAAAAAAATAATTTTTTTTTTGAAAAGTTACCCACCTTCGAAATTATTTCAAATTATGTACAAGTTTCTCAGCTGTCCTTAAAAAATTACTTTTACCAAATCCGTCCACCGAATCAAAAGGTATATTTAATTCCTTACATACTGAAACAGCAAGATTTGTAGCTGCATGTGAAACATAACTTTTTGTAAAAACAACAACGTCACCTACACTTAGTCTGGATCTTACTGTTTTCCTTCTTGATTTCCCTTGCTTTCCACTAATACAAATGAGTTTCCCACCCCGTTTTTCTACAGATTCTCTAAATTCTGCCTCTTCCGGTTCCATTCCAACCATTACTATAGTTAACCCTTTAAATACTTTATTGAAATTATTGCTATTCATCTTACTTTTAGATTTCTTATATGTTCTACTTTCTTGATTTTTATTTGTGTCTTTGTTTATTTGATACTTAATACAAATTTTCTTTGTACTTTGAAGTTGATTCCTTTGAAACGATAAATCTATTACATCACCTTTTTTTACTTCTAAAGAACGAATATCTCTTAGTGGTAAAATTATTGTTTGTGGGACTCCATTTAGTTTTATGTCTTTTCCATTTACCGTCTGACGTATGCACAAGCACTTGATATCGATTTCTACATCTACCACGGCCTTTTTAATCTTTACTAATCCATTACTAAATTGCATCGTAAATCTCCCCTATCCCTTTAATTACGTGAAATTCTATTATCTTGTTCTTTTAAAACGCTTATTTTTCCATCTTTTCCTTCTGACACATGGACCTGTTTATTATTAATAATGGTCACATAATCAATTGATTTTTCAAAATCACCATCACCTATTAAATCCATCAAGCTTCTATACAAAGTAATAAATTCATCTATATTTTCCTTATTGATTTGTTCAAATCCCGCAGCTCTAATTTGAAATAGTTCAAGCATAGGTGAAGTATTATGTTTTTGCATTTCATGTATTGTTTTGTAGAAATCCATAAAACATTTCAAAATGGCCTTATCCGTATACTGTGAACGATTATCTTCAATATTTTTCAGAATCTCATTTTGTTTTTCAATCCATTTACCGTGTTCATTATTATGTTTATGCTCCATAATGTTGTAGCTCCATTCTTATAAAACAAGCCGCATTTAAAGCGGCTTATTAATTAATATTTAAATGTATTTGGTAGTTCAATAGTTGATATATTATGTTTATAAATTAATTGATTTTGGAATACCTGTTTGTCCCCTATCTGCTTTTCATTAGATGGCGCTTTAGTTGATACCAATATACAAAAATCATCATAAGCAACGATCTTCCCTTCAATACGAAAACCATTGTTCAATATAAAATTCACTTTACTATTTTTGCCTTTAACATTCTCTATTACTTTATTTTGTACTGTTTGATTAGCCATAATTTCAATTCCTTTCTGTCGGTTGCTATGTTCAATTTAAAGTCTATCATGGCCTTTTTTTTCTCGCTTTTTTAAATTCTGTTTCATAATTTACATACTTAAAAGTAAATATCTATATAAAAAAGACCTTTTGGGTTAAAAAGTATCTGCTAAACTTTTTAACCCAAAAGGTCTTCTTATTAATTACATCTACGCGCTTAGTAATACATAAATTATATCATAAATTAGCTAATTAAAAAGAGAGTCTCTTATACAAAAGACTCTCTTTTTTGCTTAGAATAATATTTCTTTAAAATGTAACGTTAACTTTTTTATATACACACTTATCGAATTATGCCTTGTAGCCAATAAGTTTAAAAATTTCCAATAAAAGCAGACCGCGATAAAGGCCTGGAAAATGTTCTTCTCCATAATAAATAAACAGTTCCTTACTTTCCTCTTTGTAACCTATTTGTATACCTAAGTGTGTTGGTAATTGATTTAATGTTTTTTTATCTTCGAATTCAATATTGTGAATTACCTCTACTACCTTATGGGATGACTCGCTTAATATTTGTTTTAGTTTTTCATAAGGAATATTGAATAACTCACTAATTTCTATTGTTCTTATTTTATTATCTTCTTTAGAATCTAACTTTACTATTTCTGTTTTGCATTCCATGTGATTAATTATAAAGTCGCTCCATTCTTGAAAAATAGCCTCTAAAGAACAAGGAACGCCATATATTTCTTCAAAGTGATCTCTTTCAAAATCAAACTCACATTCTAAACCACAACTATGAAACCTCATCTGAGTTATCTCATTTTGATAATAGTTATAATTTATATTGACGGCATCTGTTTTTTCTTTAATATGGTTTAAGGTATCATTAACTATATTAAGATCTAAACTCTGAAGTGGCTCGATATCTTCCTGCTGCTGAAATATTGAAATAATCTCCTTTGTTGTTAACATTTCTTTATCTAATGTAATCGCATATTTGTTTTTCATAATAAAATCTCCCCTATTTTACTAAATTTTTCCCTAGTTATTTAGAATTTCCTCCTCACAATCTGTACAGCAGTCTAAAATTATGTAACCGCAGACCACTTTTGTATCATGAGAATCAGATTTTTCACCACAAAAAGTACATCGATTTGTTATTACCTCTGTAACATCAATGTTTAAATATTTTTTGACACTTAGCCAAAATTCTTCGTCATCAGCAATGTCTATTTTCAATTCATCTTCCCAGGACTTTATAGAATTTTCTAGGTATTCTTCAACTATAGATTTAATATCCTCTTGCCCACTTACTTTACAACCAAGAATACTTTCCCATCTTTTAATACTCTCCTCACTTTCGAAAATCTCTTCGATCAAGCATTCTTCAGAAAATGAATCTGAATGTACAAAGACAGAAAAATCCTCAAATTCGCTTTGTTCTACTAACTCTAAACATGGTGTCCATCCATGTTTTTCTGGCGATTTTTGAAATAGCATCTCTTGAAGTACTTGCATAACTTGATAACTATCCCCTTTTAAAATTAATTCTTGTGTACTTAAATCAATCATTTTTAACATAACCATTCTCCTAACTTTGTAATTTTTTATAACAAAAAAGACACCCAAATATATAGTGTCTTGTTCTCTCTATAGATTCTTTAAGTCAACAAGGAACATTTCAAACAATAATTGTTTATCTGCTCCTGTTTTAAATTCATAGTCCATTTGTGACATTCGATGAAGTATTTGCTGTATTGTAGTTTCATGAAATCCTCTGGCTTGATTCGCTATAACTTTTGCGGCATATGGTTGTACTCCCAATAATGAGGCTAATTGTTTTTGCTCAGCACCATCATGTAAATGCGCTTTAACCTCTAGCATTCTAGAAAATTGCTTAGAAATCATTGCTGCAATAGCTATCGTTTCAACTTTTTGTATAATTAGCTCTTTATAAAATGAATGAGCTTCTGCATAAAGTTTTTTTCCAATCTTTTCAATAATAATGAATACGTTCTGTTCTAAAGTCTTTTTTACTAAGAGGTGTATTACTTCTGTACCCACCTTACGCTTTTCACCGACATACATAGCTATTTTTTGTAATTCGCTGGATAACATCTGTAAATTAGAACCAACCATCATATATAGATGTTCTATAGCTTCAGAACTTAATTCTATATTTAGATTTTGTGACTCTTCTTTTATCCATCTCTTAGCTTCTATACTTTTTAAAACTGCAGCTTCAATAATTATTGCCTTTTCTTTTAATAACTTTACTATCTTCTTACGTTGATCTAATTTTTCATACGGTACTACTAAAATTAAATCTGTATCCTCGTTAGGACTTTCAATATATTTTTGTAAAATATCCATATCATGTTCATCTTTTTTCATTTTCTGTCCCGTTAGAAACAGAGCATTCTTAACAACTACTTTTTTAGGTCCCATCATTAAAGAAAACATCTCTGCATCTTCTATAGCAACTTGAACTGTAGTTTCATCACAATCATAAATATTAACGGAAAAATCAATATTATCGCTTTCTAGGTCTTTATTTATAATCTTTGTTAATTCCTTATCAATTGTATATTGCTCTAATCCATAAATTACAAATAAACCCATTTTCATCTCTCCCTATCTAGATTTATTAAAATGAACATACAAATTTCACAATAAAAAAACCCTCTGAGAACTTGTTTGATATAAATATCGTTCAAGAACCCAAAAGGTTTAAGTTTTTTGTATGTTAATTAAAAGTAGCTAAATTATTTATAAACTTATTATAACATAATATAAGTAATTATAAATAAGCTTGTTATCTTATATTATAGTCATTAAGCTAGTTCATCAAAGAGACTTAACTGCACCATCTTACCACGAAAGCTTTCATTGGTAATAATTATATCTGATGATGGTAATAGCCTATTTTTCTTTACTATTTTCAAATTTAATTCTTCTTTTATAGATTTTATATGCTTGTTTTTTAAAATCCTTTCAAAATAATTTCTAACCATATTCATATATTCTTCATCATCAATTGGATATTCTTGTCTATTCATATAATCATTATGTGATTTTAATAGAGAATTATTTACACCCTTTAGTATTCCATAATAAACTTCAAAGGATCTTGCAAAAACCTCTGCTTTCTCTAAATAATAACTTAATGGTTTCTCACCTATTTTAAATTTTTTATAATCTTTTATATTACCTACTTTATTAACTAAATTTCTTCTATACAGGTCATAAACAGCTTTAAATTCTATTGATTCACTTAATTGATTTTCTTCTTCCTCAAAATCAATTAAATGTCCTAATTCATGTAGGAAGCTAGAAATTCCTCCTCGATCTATAATTAAGCATCCTATCGGTTTAGGATAAAATAACCCAGATGCTTTATGATGTAAGATTCTCTTAATTTTAAAAGATATATTCTTTTCAATACTATTTGGTATATAGACTTCACTAGATAATTTAATAAATTCGTCCTCAAGCTCACGAAATTCCTTTAAATCAACAATATTATCTAACTCTACTGATGAAAAACGCTTTAAAAAAACATTGTTTTTCATTACAAATTGATGCTCTTTAGTAATATGCTTTTTTTCTTGAAACGATTTTGCATACGCTGTTAGACTATCATGATATCTCTTTGATTTTATATGAATTTGTTCACTTTCTAATATAAATTCCTTAATCATTAAACGTAAAATTTCATTAGTATTAATATTAATTACTTTACCATTAACTATTTCTAATTTTAATTTACCAACTATATTATTTAACTGCTCATCTTCACACTTCTTATAATCTTCAACTATCAATTCTTTATAAAATCTATTAATCTGGTTAATGACTAAAGATGCATCTTTTTCATTTTTTGGCACCCGTAATACTTTTGTATCTTTACAATAATAATTTTCTACATATTTATTTATCATTTTAAATTCAAACACCTGCGTGTTTTTAATTGTGTATTCATTTATAACACTTAGCAAAAACATAGATGCCATTTCTGCAGCAAGAGATCTTATAGAGAATTTATCTTTACTTCTGCCTATTAAATAATGATTTTTTCTACATCCCAATTTCGTGTTATATTCTACAGTTGGTGGAACGTTAACCTTTGCAACGGTTAAAAATTCACTAGATTCCTCTTTTCCTTCTTTTAAAATTGTTTTTCTTATAATTAAGGGTAGAAGTTCCTTTATTTTTGGATAATAATCACTTCTTGTACCTTTCCCTTCTTTTATTTTTAAGACAAGATATAGTAATTTCGACATATATTCTTTATCACATTCAACAAATGTTTGTTCGCTAATCTCTTCAATTTCAATGGATTTTTCAATTTTCTTCATTGGTATTGTATTTAGGATCTTTTGTACATCATCAATTGTTTTACACTCTTTTAATAGTGAATGGTATTTTCTCTTTATTGCGCTTAATGTTTTATTTATTAATTGCCCCTTTGGTAAAAAATCTATATTACCTACAGAATTTATATTTACCTTTGCCATAAATTTATTAATACCTTTTTCATCAAATGATTTTTCTATGATCTTTTCTACAGATTCAATTCGTTTCATGCTTATTTCCTCCTAAAAAAATAAAGAGGTTTCTAAAAACGTCTCTTTATTTCTCTCATTAATTTATTTTTTTCGCATATCTTTGGCCTATTAATACGTCTTTTTCCTTAATATTTATTCATAGCAACAGAATAAGATTTGATTTAAATCATATAAAGTAAGCTCCTCAAACTGCTTTTTCATGTTATTTATTGATTTAAGCTTTGACAGTGTAATTGAGTACCCACTTGATTCATTTGAAAATTTATTCCCTTTCATAACAATTTCTATCAAATCAGATTCTAATTGCTTAAAAGTTACTGCATCAAAAGGATACGCTTCTCTATCTACCAAAATTGTGTATGCCATGTCTAATTTCATCTCATTTACTTTTAAACTGTGTAAAGTAAATGAGATTACTTCTTTCACTACACAATCATCTGCTTCAAATTGAATTATTGCATCATCATATACACTTTTATAATCATTAGGTATAAAATATCTTAGCTCTCTTAAACCATTTCTAGTTACCTGAATTTGATATCCAATCTCCTTACTTGTATCGATATGTATATAAGGATCACCATTAACCTGATTATTTGTTTTTCTAGTTCCTCTAATTAAAATATACATTTCATAGGAGATATCAATTAAATCTGTTAAAGGAATCATTTCTAAATCTAAATCCAGGTCATTAATATTAGTATTACAATTATTAAAATAACTTGAATGATATCTAATGGCATTTATATCAAAGTGAAATTGAACTTTACCTAAACGGCCGCCATCCATAGTTACATATATCTCTCTTTTTAATCTACTAAAAGAAATAAGTGTAAATTCTAAGTTATATTCTTCTGTATATAGATTGTACGCTTCGTAAGCCGCTAAATCTCCAAGTAATAAATTTTCATTATTAACAAGCTCTATTTCTTCAATATCTATGCACACTCCGTTGAAAAATTGCCCTTTCATTTCTATTACATCTTTTTTCTCATTTATAAGTAAGTATTTATAAATGAGGCCTTTACTTCCTTGAATTAATAATTTATAACCTTTTGGTTCTGCATTATGCATATTATATATTCTCTCCTATTTTTTTATTTAATAAGTTTATTAAGATTCTCTGCTATACAAAAAGGTGATAAACATATGAAACTATGCTAATCACCTTAATTTTTATAATATTTTTTATGTAAATATTTTCGGCCCTAATTCTCCGGCTGCAACCAACCTGTTGTTAAAAGTTAGTATAACTTTTTTGTTAATTTCCTTTTTATTTATTATTCCTAGATGAATCAATTTATCTAAATGTTTTTTAAAATATCTTGGGCCACCATAACCACAAATTTCATAAAGTTCCTTATCCCCTGGTTGAATGACATTGTCTTTATTCATTACCCTTAATAGGTCAAATACAATTAATATTTCTCGTGTTTTAAGTGGATAATCATGTAATAGCATTATTAAAGTGCCTCCTTCATTACTTCAAAAGGATCACGGTCATCAAGTAAGAATTTTATATATACAGCTACTGGACCTTCTCCCATACGCTCTATCATAGATTGAAAACTTATACTCTCAAATGCAATTAAATTTCCATCTTTCTTTTTTCTAATTGTCCACCACTCATCACCTGCGTTAATTTGATTAACAAATAATAGATTCTGAAGTGCGAACCCTTGGCGTATTGACCAATTTCCTTGTTTCATATATTGAATGAATTGTTCTATACTATCACAATGAATTAAATTGAACTGATAATCTAATTCGGCTATTGCATCTTCTAAAGCTCCAGATCTAAGCCAAAGATTTTCTTCACATTTTTCAATCATCTCATTTAATGTAATCATGTTTTTATCCCCCATCATTTATTATTTAATTTATAGTCTTTTCATTTCATTTTCTCTAGAGAAATACAATATTGATATTTGTTCACCCTCATAAGGATATTCTTTTTCAGCATACTTTCGTATTTCGTTCAGATCCTCAAACAATATTTCGCTTTTTATACTGCGAAAATCGTTTACATGTACTTCTAATCCAGCCTTCATTCCCAATCTTTTCAAATCAATAAAGTTGGCATAGTATTTTTGTGAATTTTTTTCCTCTTCAATCCATTTAAAAGCAACAGAATTATTAGGAAAATACATTAATATACCTACCTTTTCTAAATTTTTGATATTAACATCCTGATCATACTGAAGGCAGGACACCAATACTTCACCACGATAAAATAGATCACCCTCTATATTAAATACATAACGTACGGCTTCTAATAAATCTTCACACTCAATTCTTTTATACCCACTATAAGCTCTTGACACTGTAAATTCTGGCATTTTAATTTCCTCCTAATTTTTTATAATAAAAAAAGAACCATGTTTAATTCACGGTTCTTCACTCTACTTATTGAAGGGGGCTATTCACAATTAAGTTTTCTATTGTCATAGTTTTGTATGCTAATTCAACATCAGCAAAATCTATTTCCCCTGGATTTACTCTTTCTAGTTTACTGTAATGCTCCATAATCAGTTGATCACGAAAATTAAAATTCAGCTCATTACATACTGTACAGATATTCGCTGGAACATTCGTAAAAATTAATTCATCCTTTTTAACATTAGTTTTGATTTCTTTCCTAGTACATTCAGTACAAGTCATTGTTGTCCTCCTCAAATATGTTTGAGTTTAGCTTAACATACAATGTTCTCCTCAAGTAATCCTTTATCATAGGCAACGTTTTGTAGTCTTGGTGTTATACCTTCGTACCCTGTTACTACACAAAATGATTGCTTAGACTTTATTGCAACACCTACTGTTAAAATTCTCCCTGAGGATGTTTTACCAATGATTGAACGAACAGGATCTGAATTACAATAACCTGGATACTTCGCTACATCAAATCCTTCTACTATGTCTCCATATAATATAATTTCGGCTACTTCCATTAAAGATATATCTCTTTGCAGCATTCTATCTTTAAAAAAATGTTCTGAGACTATAAAACCGGTATTTGTTCTAAGTGCATTTCTCATTTCTCTTATTTCATCTTCCCAAAAAATTTTTAAGTGAATCACTTAAATTCCCCCTAAATAAGACAATAAAAAAAGCGCCTTTGAACGATTATTTCACTATACACAAAGTAAGTGTTCATAATCGCCAAAGGCGCTAATTATTGTTATAAGTAATAAAATTAAAATTAAAGTTGAATATTTCATATTATAACAAGATTATCCTATTTTATAAAGAGGAATAATACTCTTGAAAACTATTTATTTTTTTTGATGACAATCTTTGCTTCATCTTCTCGATTGCTTTTTTTTCAATTTGTTGAACTCTCTCTCTAGTAACCCCAAGTATACGCGCAGTATCTTCTAGTGTTAATTCTATTCCATCATCAAATCCAAAACGATATCTAAGTACACTTTCTTCTCTAGGGTTTAAAGTTACAAACATCAATTCATCAAATTCAAATTTTTCTTCTTCGGTAGCCATAACCTCACTAGGATTAGGTGCATTTTTATTAGCTAAAATTGCTAATGTAGATTGTTGCCTATCTAAAAGTGTTTTTTCATTTTGTACGTCATCTTCTATAGATATTGTATTAGTAATCCTATCCGTAACTAAGGCGTCAATCACAATAGACTCTTTATAACCTAGCCTTTCAGCAACTTCCATTGTAGTTAAGTTTGTTCCTTTTTCACCCATATTTTCATAATAGCAATTTTTAACTTCTGTTATTTTTTTTTGCATTGTAGTAGCTACACGAACATCACTTCTATTAATTGAGAGATATTTTGAAATTCTCTGCCTGATCCACCATGTAATATATGTACTTAATTTATTACCTTTAGTATAATCATAATCTTCTAATCCCTTCATTAATCCAATAGTACCTTCCTGAATCATTTCCATTAAATCGCAATTTCCATAACAAGGGAATGATTTAGCTACAGATACAACCAATCTTAAGTTAGAACAAATTAATAACTCCCTCGAATCTATATCGCCTTTCTCTTTATATTTAATAATATGCTCCATACTCTGTTCATCCGTTAATATATCGTAGTTACATATTTCATTTAGATATTTTCCTATTTCACTTGAATTTCTTTTATTAAATAACACCTTTTTTTACACTCCTTTGCGCAAAAAAAAGAAAACCCCTAATAAAAGCAGCTCACTGAAGGCTACAAATATTAGGGGTTTTCCCTTTGCATAAATTTATTCAATTGTTATTACAGTCCGTTCAAAGATATTAATTTTCTACAATTATCTTAACACATTAATATTAATTTTCAACTATTTCTTTAATTTTCGATAGCTATTACAAAATCACTATTAAAAAAACTAAATGAAATACTTATAATATGCAAAATGAGTAGAAAGGAGTGTTGTAATGAGTGTAAATAAAATTCTATCTAACAAGAGATTCTACATCTTATTACTTTGTACATGCTTAATATACATTTTTATAAAGCATTTCGTTTTAACTGTCTATTTAACAAATGGGGAGAGTATGAAACCTAATATTCAATCTGGGGATCCATTAATTGTTTCGCGGCTTAGCCATAAAATAATTGGATTTGAACGATTTGATTTAATAATGCTTAAAAATCCGAAGCAAAATAAAACATTTGTAAAAAGAGTAATTGGTTTACCCGGTGAAAAAATAGAGTATAAGAATGATACACTGTACGTTAATAATAAACAGGTACAGGAACCTTTTATTATTGACCAAAAAAACAACCCAGCAAAATATAAAAATAAAATACAAGAACCCCAAATTGATAAAGAAAAATTAAGTAGCAATGAAAGAGAAGATCTTAATATTTATTTAAAAGGATTAGAATCTCCCTTCTACACTTTGGATTTCACCTTAAAGGAATTACTTCAAATTGAATACATACCTAAGGGGTTTCTTTTTGTACTTGGAGACAATAGACCTATTAGTGACGATAGCAGGTACAGTGACTTTGGTTTAATTCCGATTCATAATGTACAGGGCAAAGTACTTTTCAATGTATCAAATTTCATTAAATAATACTGGTGAAGTTTTTTATCATATTAATTGATAGACAATGGTAATTTTATATACCATTGTCTATTTTTATAATGCTACTAAAAGCATTGATATTCCCGTAAAAATCAGTGATACACTGGCATCAAAACAGTTTTGCAGCTGTATCTCAGATTTAAACAACTTTTTAGAATAAAGAACTACACTTAAAATTGTCCATATTCCTAATATACTTTGTAATACATAGAACAAAGTTATACTTATCTGTAGATTAAAATAATAGATTAATAAAATGACTATGATCATACCTACCCACAAATAATTTGTTTTATTCATTAATTTCTTTATGGTATTTATTCTTAATTCCTTTTTAACAGTTCTAAACGTCAAAATAGAAAAGATTATGCCTATTGTTATCATACTCATACATATTGGCCAAAGCATCGTTCACACCCCCTACTTTAATATTAAATTTTTATTATTTAACTCCTGCCCTAACATTATAAATCTAAATAACAAATTATACTAAAACACAAAAAAACAAGACCTTATTTATAGTCTTGTTCTTTCTTTTTTTGATAGATTATTTTACGCGTTATTGTAAAAATATCCTCATATTCACCATCTTCATCATAAATTCTATTTGATTTTACTTCAACTGAATTAGTATCATCATATTCATCCTTGAAAGAATTTTTTGGAATGTGTAATGTGTAATAATACGTATATGCCTCTCCATAAATAAAATCTGTTTTTACGTTTTCATTCCTCTGTATATATGCTTTATCATCATTATTATCATCTAAAGAAATATCAACATAGTTTCCTTTACTATTTAAGTCTAAATCTATTTCATTATACTTATTATTTCCATCTACAAATTTTAATTTAAACTTTTCCACTTCAGCATCTGAGTTCTCAAATTGTGATATTTGATCAACCACTAAAGTTTGTCCTATTTTTAATAATGGTGATACTTTCCTTGCATATCCCTCTTCTAATTCATGTGTACTTGGTTTCCCATCATGCTTTACTAAAAATACATTTGAAAATAAGTCCTTATATATATTTAAAGGTAAAACAATTACTGCAAAAGTAAATATAATTACTAAAATAATAGGTATAAATATGCCTTTTAGTTCTGTCCTCATACTAACACCCCAGTTAATAAAATATTATTAAGTCAAATTTCTTTATTAAATTGCTAATCCTTTTTTATCATTCTTAAATAATTTTCTAAAACGCACTTGCTCTTGCTCTAATTCTTTATTTTTATCCTGTATCTTTTTTAAAGTTAAACAGCTTTCTAAACATTCCTTATAAGCTTTTTTATTACCTAATACTTTTCTATTTTCTATTAAAATTGGGCAGTTAAAGCAACTACTCTCTGTCATTTTAGTTACTTCTGATCTTAATTGTTGTTGTTTCTTTATGGAATTTCTCTTTTCATTGCACATTTTCATCATTATAATTAGCTCCCTACTTTTTATCTATCTCTTTCCAAATCCCCAGTTTACTACGATATGCTTCTTGCTCAATTACATGAAAGGATTCATCATATTTTGTTACATCGCTAATGCGTACAACCTTAGCTAATCCTTCTTGAAGTAATAATGCATTTACATTTCGTAATTCTTTACTATTACCGATCCATAAGTATCCATACATTTCGCCTTCTTCATCACCTGATATAATTTCTACAAATACATTTTTTTCATCAAGTAAAATTGCTTCCAATGTTTTCTGGCAATTTTCTGGTTGAAACTCAACAAATTCACGCCTTGTGCTATTCTTTTCGGTTTGTATTCCTATCAACTCAATACTAGAACCATCTTTAAATTTAATTTTATTTGCACTTAATACCTTATTAAATTGTTTACTCTTTAAAGTATTCTTCGGCATTTCTGGAAAAAATTCAGTTTCAGGCTTTGTCATTTCTCTCTTTTTGGGTTTATTTGTTTGGTCACCCGAAAGCCCTGTAAGAGCGCTTGTTTGCTTTTCGATATCACTTTCATTCACACCTGTTATTAAGCCATTCTGACCAACCTGAGATGTATTAGAACAACCTGAAATAGTTAGTACTAAAATAGAGATTCCGAAACAGCGTATTAAACTTTTATCCATAAGTGATCTCCTTTTTTCTTATTAAAACAAAAAACCCCAAATAGCCCTAACACATTGAAGGTTATGGTCTATTTGGGGTTTTCCCTTATATTAACTATATTAATTTATTAAAGTTGCAAAATCATTATTTATTATAATAGAGATACTTTTTTAAGTAAAGTACCTATATGTAATGTTTTATATACTAGAAATTTAATTCTTAGTTTCTTTTCTAAGAATTAAATTTAAAAACAATAAACATAATAACCATTAAGGTACATATCAAAAATTCACCAATAGTTAGTCTTATTTTTTTGTAGGAAAGCGGCGATTGGTAAAACCACTTTTTATATTTATTCCTGGTTCTTATAGACTTTCCAATTGCAGTTAACATTTCTCCGAACGTTCTACAGTCAAAAACCCTTGTAATTTGAATATCATCTAATTGTTGTAGGTAGTCATATTCTATTTCTAAATCATATTTTTTTTGTAAATCATTAAATATACTAGGTAATTGAACATATCTTACTACATTACACTCATCTATTAAATCGATTATACATTGATCACTAGGATTAACTTTTTTATTTTTTAACTTTTTCCCAATTTTATCAGCTTTTCTAATAATTCTTTTCCCCAGAAAATGAACGATTTCTAAATCTAATGTTCTTCCTCGCTGTTCAATATATTTTTTAAGCATAGACATACTATATGCTCCTTCCCTATTAACCTCTGTTACAATAAAAGTACTGAAACTTTAGGAGGTATTACTTTGTGGACACCATTTGGATTTATACTTGCTCTACTTGTTTATATTCTATTAATTATTATTGTTAAAATAATGGATAAAAAGAATATTAAGAGGAGTACTAAAATCATTTTATTTATAACCATGTATCTAATTTTCAAGTTTAGTATGATCTATAATACAGAGAGCCACTATAACTATGGTTCAAGTAGTGAATATTTTATAAAAGATGCAATTATGTATCAAAGATAAATAATTGAAAATCGATTAACCTTACATAATTAGATTCTATTTTCATACTCTAAAAAAGCTCGTAATAGTTCACTCTCTTAACACCTACTACGAGCTTTTTTGTTTATTTACATATTTTTCAATAGTAGATCAATAATAAAACTACTAATATTCTATAAACACCAATTTATTCTTTTTCTGTTGTAATACCTATAAACATTGAGAGGTTACCAGTAATCTTCTCCCCAACTCTTAAAAATACCCCTGCTGCTTCTCCCGCTATTAAATGTGAACCTACTAATAATTTACCTGTGTAACCCCCATCCCAAGTGTCAATTGTCAGGTCCGGCATTTCCATGTATTTCTGATAAATCTTTTGTTGTTCGTTATAGTAAGGAGTTTTATCCGCAGCAATTTCATTACCTTTACTTATAATGCATACGCCTCCTCCTTCTCTTCCGTATATGCATTTATTCACATAATCAACATTATTTTCTTCAAATATTTCCTTAGAAAAATACGTTGGTAAAAAGTATTTCTCAATAATGGCATGCTCTTCAGGTGTAAACCATTGTTGTTTTTCATGCAGCTCCCAAATTATTGCAAGTACCCCTTTGTTTTGGATTAAGAATGCTGAAGGTGGATTTATTATTTTAACTCTATTTTGCGCAATATGATCTAAAAATTGAATCCCTATTTTCTTCCCATATTCATCTACATCATCTAGCAGATACTCTAGTGGATACAATCTATATAAATAATTGATTTTTGTCCCATCTGGTGTATATAACCCATCATTACTTACAATTATATCCTGGATTCCTACATATTCAGTTGAGTGTGAACAAAAACTTCTTATAAATTCTACAGTATTGTAATCTTCGTCATGCCAATCATAACTGGTAAAATGAATTACATCATCTGACTGTATTTTGTAATCTCTTATGATTCTATCCCAGGCAATTTTTAGCTTTTCCTCTAATTTATTTGGATGCTTAACTTGGTGGTAATTACATAAGACTTCATTTGCTACAGAAGGCTCTAGATAACCTGTTGGTGTATCAGAATTCACCTCAATTACTTTGATACCATTGCCATTCATTATAAAATCAAATCTTGTAAAATATGAAAATAAATTCCCGTATTCCATTCTTGCTACTTCCCAAAGTTCTATAGGTAATTTTAACTTTAAAAACGCCTCTCTATTTTCTATTAAATATTGATAAGCTCTTTGAAAAATATCTTTAACCTCAATAGTAGCATTTAATATTTTTTTATAATCTGTGCTATCCATTTTATGTATCCCTGTTGCCATATACTGACACCATTCGTCATTTTCTAGTAGGCTAGCCCATGTAAATCCTTTTTTACCAGCTTTCTCAACTAAATTAAACCACTTTTTCATATACGCTGTTTGCTGTTCCTCTGTGTACATATATATCCCTCCTTAATTACGATCCTGCAGGTGCTTTGGCATTCCCAATTCCACTTGAACCACTTGGTACTTTTGCAGAAGGAGATGGTTTTGCAGACTGATTAGGCACTATTGTTTTGGAGTTTCCAGTACTATTTGTTCTACTATTTTGTTTTGATGTATTATCCTTATTCAAATTCACTTTATCGTTAGCCTTTCCGGATTGCGAATAATTAGAAGTAGCTGCAGACGATGAACTTTTTTTATCTTTATCTTCTTTGTTAGGTGTAATAGGTTGTTGAACAATTCCAGGCTTATAATAATTTGATGGTCTTTGAGACTGAACACTACTAACATTATTTGGTGATTGCTTAAACATGTTTCCTAACATATAACCTGTTGCTAATGGTAATAATAAATCCGTTGCTCCAACAGAATTACTATTTCCATTATTAGAGCTAATACTACTATTTTTAGTTGGTCCATCCGCGGGCATCTCACTAAAGCACTCATTTTTATTTTCTTTATTATCATTTGGAGGACAGTTCGTATTTTCCTTTGTACTATCTTCATTATTAACATCATGTTCTGATAGTGTAGTACCATCCTCTATATCTCCCACACACCCCGCTAATAATACAGTTGATACTCCCAAATTTGCTGCTATTTTTAAGAATTTCCTATTTTTCATTTTCATATACAAACATCCTTTTATAATATTTTTATAATAAAAAAGTATATTAACAATATACAATATTAACTTATATTTTTAATCCTTGCTTTTAGAGATTACCTCTTGATTACCTATCAAAAGATAAGGAACCTCGCTACTGGATAGTTTTCTAAGAATACAATTTTTCAAATTTGCTTTAAGCCCCTTTTCCTTTAAACATACTCTTTAAGAAATCCTATGTACTGTTTGTCATGCCACACCTTCAATGTTTTTCTTTAGACAATCCTGCTGCCTCTAATGCTTTATTCCATTTTCCAAAATGCCTATGAATTGTAGAATATTGTCTAATCTCGTTGCTTTTTGGCACGCGTTTTAACTCCCTTGCTTTTTCTTGTATTATTTCTATTAACTCTTCCTTTTTACTTTTAATAACAGGTAATTCTGCTGCTTCTAACGCTTTATTCCAACTTCCAAATCGATTTATAATTGCGCGCGCTTCTCTAATTTCATTTGAACCAGGTACTCTCCCCAATTTAGTTGCATAATCTTTTAATAACTCTACATACTGTTCTTTAGTCATTCCACATCGCCTTGAATTTTTTATAGGTAACCCAGCTAACTCTAATGCCTTATTCCAACTTCCAAATCGTATTTGATAATTTGAAACACAAAATTTTATTTTGTGGCATTCTGTAACTGTGGGAACTTTCCCTAATTCCTTATAAACTCTCTTTAATTCTTGTAATAACTCTTGGTCTGTTTTTCTAGTATTTGGTGTTAATCCTGCAGCCCTTATGGCTTCACACCATGATCCAAAAATCCTCCTACACGCATGAAAATTTATAGATAAATCACATTTACGTGGAGTCCTTTTATTTTCTTTCGCATAATCCTGTAACAATTGGATAATCTCTGAGCGTGTATAATTTTTCTGATTCACCTCTAAACCTGCCGCTTGTAAAGCCTTGTTCCAACTTCCAAATTTATTTATTGCTATTTTCCCTAAATCTACTTCGCAATTTCTTGGAGTTCTCCCCAGCGCCTCAGCTTTATTTTGAATCTCTATAATTATTTCTTGTTTACTTGTTTCATTGCATGGTTTTCTGTTGAATTTTCTTCTAGTTGGCTTTAATCCTGCCGCTATTATTCCATCTGAAAAACTACCAAAAACTTTAACAACGCTGCATGCTTCTTTAATTTCAGATCTCTTCGGTGTACGGTTTAATGTTTTTGCTTTTTCTTGTATTATTTCTATTAACTCTTCTTTTGAATATATTCTAGTTTTGTAATTCCCTCTACTCATCTAGTTCACTACCTTTATTTTCATTCTACGATTACTTTTAATGTCATATTGGGCATTATAATCATTTATCTCTGATATTTTAATAGCAAATAATAATTTATTATTATTTCTTATTATTTCTTATTAAATTTCATAAATACTCTATAACATTGGTAGGAATAAACTGATTATCCGATTGTAAATAAACCCTTATTAGTACTTCACTTTGAGTATCTCTTGATTCTTTACATTTTATTTCTGCTTTTTCATAACTAAAGCTGGTATCTCGCGAATGATAGAATAACCAAATTCCTTGCACATACTCCAGATACAACTCATATTCCTCATCATAATCAGTACTTGGTTTTAATTCATTAAGCGGTTTGGCTAAAATCGGTACTTTTACCTTTAATTCAATGAATTTCTTTTTGGTATTTGTGAACTTGATATTCCCCTTAGATACATCAAATATTTCATAAATACATTGTTCATCGAATAAAGTTATTTGCTCCTCTAACAATTGCATCACTCCTTTTACTACTCATAAATAATTATAACCAAGTATCTTTTTTGGCTCTTTTCAAAAAAAAAAGACACCTTATTGGTGTCTTATTTACTGGTTTAAATATGCAATTCCGACTATACGCCACGCGTTAGCATCATTATTATATTTAAAGGTTAATACTACATTGTTTTGTTTTACAGAATAAGTTTCATTTTCTAATTCTCTTACTGTACGGTTTTTTTCATAATCAAACAAAAATGGCTTACTTTTATAAATAATTTTTCCATTTTGGTTTATAAAATGCTCTTCTACAAAATTTTTGGCAAGTTCCTTACTTGTTACATTAGCTGCTAAATAATTTTCTAATGCCCCTAAGGATTGATGTACATATACATGACCTCTCGTATCAACATCATCAAATAACATTTTAATTTGGCTTGCTAATTCATTAATTTTTGCTTGATCTAATTTGTGTTGATTGACATTTATTTGAGTATTATTCATTTCAGCATTTAACTTCGGATCATTCTTATCTTCTTTTAAATTAAAAAACACCATCATCAATACTACTATTCCAGCTAAAAACATAATTTTTTTCATTTCTATTCCCCCTTATTTTTAAACACAAAAAACCCCATTAAGATATTGTTGTTATGAAATGAAAATAGATACGAAATATCTACTTTGTTCATAAAATCAATACCCCAATAGGGTTGAATTGTTATAGTCGAAGTAAGCAACCTAAAAGGCTGTACTTATCAAAAAACAATAAAAATATAATGTGTATACACAAATTTTAACAAACATATTACTCTATATCAATAAAATTGTAAATTCTTTTCTTTTTATCTTCATGGTAATATAAGTCTATGACTAATTGTAGAAAAGAGGATACTAGAATTGAAAAAGAAAAGCTTAATTGAATTCCTACAAATTAGTACCTTTGTAATTGCAATGGTTGTATTATTATTAAGAATTTTTGTGTTTTTTCCATATAGCATAAGTGGTGAGTCAATGTCTCCAACTATACATAATAATGAACGTGTACTAGTAAATAAACTTATTTTCCAGATTTCATCTGTTAAAAGATTTGATATGGTTGCTATTCAAACCGAATCAAGTAATAAAAGTCTTATTAAACGAATTATAGGACTACCAGGTGAAAGATTAGAATATAAGAAGAATACTCTCTATATAAACGGCCAAAAAGTAGAGGATCCATTTAATGATAATACAAATGATTTTAGTTTAATAAATACTTATAATTTAAAAGAAATACCTTCTGATAAATATTTCGTTTTAGGGGATAACAGACCTTTTAGTCATGATAGCCGTTCTTTGGATATTGGTTTAATCTCTAAATCAGAAATTAAAGGTAAAATTCAATTTCGTTTTTCACCTCTTGACACTTTTTCTCTTTTTTGAAATAATAAATCCCTAAAAATAATCACGCATAAACACGAAAAACATCCGCACAGGTTACATGTGCGGATGTTTTTTAGAATAATGAAAGTTGTAATCCTGCTGCATCCTCCACTGTTTGAATTACTTTTATTAGTGGCGTACTTATATGTTTTTCAATAATTTCTTTTGTTTCATTACTTATTATTTGTATTCTTGATAATCCTTGATTCAATCTAATACTATTTATCTCTCTTTCTGTTTCTAATAATTTATTGAACATTATTCTTCTAATTTCATATTTTATTGTACCTGATTCTGCCGAATTGAATTCTTTACGATCATCAACTATTTTGTCTCCTTTTTTTATATAACCCCTTTGCATATTTAATTCGTCAATTTTGCTTTTCATCATTATCTCTTTTAAACTCTTGTTAAAAGTTAATAGAGGTCTAATCCATTCATTCTTTGTATAAAAATTCTCTAATGTTTTATATTTAGCTGAATGCGTACAGAACCAACAAGAGAAGGATGAGTCAAACTCCAATGTACCACACCCATCTCTATATTCTATCGGCTCTTCGTTAATATTTAACGGACTATCTGTTTTGTAATATGTCTCATATAATTCATAAACATCCCCTATATCATCTCCCCATAATGTATTCGTCAAGAACAATTCCCATACTTCAGAATCATTAAATGCATTAAATGGTTTGTATACTTTCGCATTATTGATAGGATGTACTTCATTTCGTTTTCCACCGGTACTACTACTTACTATTACATACTTTGAGAACTTGTTAAAAAAACCCACCATTGGCTTTATTTTATCTTCCTGACCACACCACCAAAATGATGAGTTTGGTGCAGGTACGCCTTGTCCAATTAACTTTATATAAAAGTTCTCTTGGTTATTTATTATGTGAAAATGTATTTTATCATTATTAAATATACTCTTCATCTTATCAAACAAACTCGGTATGTTATAAGATAAAATGAAATCCTGCTGCTGTACATGAACGATATATATTTCTCTCTCACAACTTTTCATACGTTCAAGTGTCTCATATAGCACCCGAATTAACGTTCTACTATTCCTATTACCTGAAAATGGAATAATTATAGGATCTTGTCCCTTTTCTAACATTCTCTTCATACTATTAATGGCTATTTCATTAAACTTCCATTTTCGCCACGCGATATCTAGTACAAATCCCAATCTTTTTTTCTCTTTTCTATATTTTTTCACTAATTCCAACATATTTTTTCCTCCAATAAAGTGTTTTTATATAACTTCAAATAAAAAAAGCATACTTATAAAAGATGCTTTGTTGTTTACTCGTATAATGTTTATTTAATTTCTCTTTTACTTATTATTAACAATGGCTATCATATCCACCAATTGATTGATTCTTTGTTTTTTAATCCTTCAGAGATATAGTTTTCCACAAACTCTGCTGCATCAGCATAATTTTGTATATTTGGTTTACAAACTATAAAAGTTACTATATTCCAATATACTCTCTTCTCTTTCTCTGTAGTCCATCCATTATCAAAGAAAATTGGCAAAGTAATTCTTGTTCTTTTTTCTGCTTTCTCTATTATTGATAGAATTTCAGATTCGTTTCCACCCATTTGACGATGAATATAAAATAAATAATTCCTTTTTTTACTTGGATCTTCATTTAAAACTCTACGTTCACCTTTCATTTTTCCAAGTTTATATTCATTTCTTTTATAATTATATTCCTCTGGTAAATGTAAATTAGGAATTGTTGTCTCATTCATCTTAATTTTAAACTTTGCATCTATTTCAAGTACTCCCCAGTCTTCATTATATAATTCAACTGGTTCCGCTTTTAAATCCTCTTGATTATCTATCCAATCAAATTCTTCTTTCCAAGCCTGTTTTATCATTAATAATTGCTCTTTGTTAACAAATTCAACACCTGCTAAACGTTGATACCATAAGGCATTTTTCAACAAGAATATTCTAGCTTTTAATGTTAGACTCCCAGTCATCACATTAGGGTATACTGGTTGTGAATTTTTAACAATACCTTTACTCTTTGTATAAAAATCGTATTGTTTTTGTTCCCTATGTAACTTATATTGTTTTGGCTTTAACCCATTTTTTCCTTGTTCGCCACTTACCACTTCTTCTTTCGTCTCAATAAACGGATTATATCTATTAACCTGTTTATATTTATGTTTCGATGGGTGTCTGCGCATATTACAGTCAAATAACATTTGTCTAAGCTTAGTTCTAAATTCAAGCAGTGGTGAGGCCCATGTACGTTTTTGTATATCCCTTTGAAAAAGTAACATTTTATCTTCTTCAATCATCATACAAATTACACAACCATTGCGGTTTGTACCACAGCTATTTTTGTTCTGTGATGAAACTTGCATTGGACATTCGTTACTACTTTCATATAACGCATATAATTTCTCGAACGGTATTCCAAAAGGTAATATCGAATCTTGATGATACTTGAGTGTATCCCAAAGCTCTTTAGTAGTTAAATTTTTTATAGGATGACACATAAACTGGTTAGGTTTATCGTGATCAAATATAAAACTTTCCTTTTCATATTTTTCTATTGTGCGTTTTCGATTTTCACTTTCATCATTACGAACCGCTATAAAAATAACCAACTGGCCATAAGTTTCTGTAAGTTCTTTAAAAAGGGTGTCCATCGGTGAAATTTTAAACCAATATGTACAGTTTCTTCTTGTTGATCTACCAGTACTTATTGTTACACCTTTTCCAATTACTTTTACCGCAAATGATAGCTCAATTGGAGGCTGTACAACCTTAGTATGAATGGGCAAGTTCTCTTTTATAGCAAATTCTTGAACTATCTGACTACAATAGTACATATAATCTCGTACCTCGGGTGTCTCTAATCCTGTATCAGAGCAGACAATAAAAATCTTTCTCTTTAATGCCGTTACACCATATTCTTCACGTATTTCAAGTAAAGCTAGCCACATACAATAAAGCTGCATTACACTATCTTTTCCATAAGAAGAAGCAAATACAAATGGTCTATTATTTGATGAATCTAAATATGCTTCTTTTAATTTATTTACTACATCATAAACTTCCCTGACAAAAACAGCTGTAGGTGCAGTATTAGTTCCAGTTTTATACTCATTTATTACTATCTCTTCTTTATTTGAGTAGGTACTTAATATTTTTTTTAGTTCTTCATTGCTATTATTGATTACTAGTGAACTATTACATAAAGGCAGCATTTCTTTTAATACAATCTCTTTTGGTGTCAAAATTCCTTGGTGTTGTATTTCTTTCTCTACCAAGTAGACTTTTAACTGTTGTAATATTTCTCTATTCATTACTGATATAACGTTACGCATGACTATATCCTCCTATATAAAAAACACCCTTAAATACAAGTAAGACTTATACTTAAGGGCTATTCTCCAATATTTTAGTAAATTAAATTCATTTTATATTAGTGATTTTTAAAACTTGGACTAAGATTATTTTCTTCACAGTATTCTTCATAATCAATTAATAATAACTTTATTTGTTCATTCGTCATTCCCTGTTCTTGTAACTCATTCCACTCTTGTCCGGTTTCAATTTTACTCCATTCTTTAAAACTCATTATTATTCCCCCTGGTGAAATTATCTTTTTATTTTACTAATTAATACTCACAGGTAATTATTTTTTAACTAAGTACTCCTTATAATCTAAATTCTCTACATCATCATATTGAAGGAAATTATAGCATTCTGGACAATAGTGCTTATAATAATTTTCAGCTATTTCCTTTTGATATTCTTTCTTCAATTCCTCACTCAATGGTATAGTTAAGTGTTCTGAACAGCCTGGGCATATTGCAATAGAATACTTATCTGCTATTCCATGTTCTACTAGATACTTTTCTATTTGATTGGTTTTATGAGCATTTCTAGTAATTCTTGTTAAACCAGCAATCGTTTCTCCTTCACATAGCATGATTAAAAATTCATATAAATTTACTTTTTCTTGATCGGATAAATACCCAATTTTTTGTATAAGTTGTTTAAACTTTTGTTCATTGGTAACTACTGTTTGAATTGGAGGGCATATATTTTTAGGTTGATTAATATATTCCCTAACTTCAAATTCAATTCGTCTAAAATATATTTGAGACATTTTATCATTCATTAATTTAATATCTTCTATTGAATGATTTTCTAGTACTTCTTTTAAATTAATTGAGTTTAGATATTCTGCAAATTCGTTATATTTTTTAATAATTTCTTTTGGATTTGTCATTTCTTTACCTCACTTAAATTAATACTTCACAAACCGCATAAACAGTATCATTATGGGTTAGAATTCCAGTTCTCTTTACAACTTGTTGATTAATAAGTAATTTAAGTATTTGTCCATCTTTATTTGGATCATCTATTATTACTTCATTATCCTTTAATTGAACATCCTCAAAGTATTTTGTCGCTTTAATAGTTTGTCCAAATGATGTTTCTATTGTTAAAGTGGTATATCCTTCACATTTACTCTTTACTACATCTGCAAATTCTTCATAACCACTCATATTATTTAAGAAAAGTATTGATAACAGTTCATCAATTACTTCTCTTAAATCTAGTTGATCGTATATTAGCTGTGTAATCTCTCCTCTTTTATCTGTAGAGAGTGCAAAATCATCTAATCTTTCAGTAACTAAATTTTTTATTACTACTTCATCAAGACTTGGTTTTCTTACTTTCACACTATGTTCTATCATTTTATTTTGGCCCCTTTGGTCGCTTTATTTTTTTATAACTATTTAATTTTTCATGTTCAAATGATTTTTTTGCACACAAAAAAGGCCTTTTGGAAATTAATGTTTACATGGGTTTAGCATGTTTCATTAGTCCAAAAGACCTTTATTTTTATCGTAAATGAAAATTACAAATTAAATTGTTATACAGTAATAATAGCAAATACTCTTATATATGAAAAGAAAAATACAATCAATTAATATTATAATTTCGAAATATGTTTATAAATTATTTTATATTTAGTATAATGTTCACCATAACATATTTATTTTATTTTTTTTAAACACAACAATTATCAAGTCCTTTGGACCATTAGAAATTTCTCAAAAAACTACTAGAGAGATTTTTAAACGTCTAAAGGGCTTTTTTGTGTTTTACAACAAGGAGGGAGAGCGTATATGTTAATTTCATATTTCATTGCAGGGTGTATAGGTGGTACAATGGGATTTTTATCTCATTTATATCAGAACAAAGGTGTCATTAAGAAACCCAGAAATACAAGACAAGGATATAATGTTGGATTTTGGTTAAATGTATTTATGGGGATTACAGCTGCACTTTTAGCCGTTGGCTTACTTACGGGAGAGCAGAGCCTTCGCAATATTATAGTAGTTAGTATTGTTGCTGGTCTTGGCGGAGAACGTTTCTTGATTTCTCGTGGAGTGCATTTAGAAGAGAAGAAAGATGAAACCCAGAAAAAAATTGATAAACGATTAGAACAAATAGAAAAACTGTTCGAAAATAAAGATCGAGAAAAGGAATAAAGACTATTTTTATAGAAAAGTATATAATATAGATATACCTTAAGAGTTGTAGGATTATTTACAGGATGGAGGAGTGATTAAGATGAATTTAGAAAAATTCATGACATCACATGAAATAAGCGAACTAAATAAACTACGTGAAGAATTAAATAATGCATTTACTGAGAAACAAGTAAAGAGACTTGATCTTAAAATTAACCTACTATTAAATAGAGTAGAAAATAGATTAAAAAAAAATAAGACTGCTTAATAGCAGCCTTATTTTTTTATGCATGTATTCTTTTTTCCTTTGTTAATTGAATCATTTTATTAACAAGTGGCTTCCATTTTTCTTCAGTTACAAATTTTATATCAACCAACCTTTTAATATTCTGTTGCATTATATTAGATAGCTCTCTGTACACCTCATTATCAGATAAGACTTCTATTAAATAGGCATCCGCACCTATAACTACAGAAGTTGATGATGCAATTGCTATGGACATTTTCTCTAATAGATGTTTGAAAGAATTTAACTTTGTTTGTTTATCAAGAAGAGTGTTTACTATCGTTGGTAATTCTCCCTGGTACTGAACTTTGTAATCCTTTTGTGCATCAGGAAATACAATATCTAATACATAATTATCTGTTGCTATTATCGACATTTTATCTATAGCATTATTAAGTTTCTTATTGCTATATTCCGTAATGTCTACCTTATCATCTGCAGGTTGTTGAACTGTTGGAGAAAATGATTTCGGACGGACCGGAACACTTCCACTACTCGTTAATTCTCTTACTCGTTTTTCTAATTCATTAATCTTTTTAATTAGCCTGTTTTCCTCTTGAGCTTCTGTTGCTAATTGAATTAAACCTACTTCAAGAGAAACCTGCGCATTATTACTAAACTTCATCTCATTTTTTACTTCCGTAAGCTTACGAATCATCATTTGCATTTTATGAATTTCTCCTTCTTCTAATAACTCATAAAACTTACTATTTAAAATTGCTGTAGTAATATTATCTTCTTTAACTTCAAATGCTTTACTAATTACAAGATCTCTTAAATATCCTATAAGATCCTCTAATAGATATATTGGTTCCTTACCATTTAAAATTACTTGGTTAATCAAATTTAGTATTTCAATGGTATTTCCTTTTAATAAATCTCCAATACACGCTTCAATCTTTTCAATTGAGATCCGTCCCACCACTTCGGAGACATCATCTTTAGTAATTGTTTCATTGGTAGCAAATGCAATAGTCTGATCCATTAAACTTAATGCATCACGCATGCCTCCTTGTGCTAGCATACCTAGTAACTGTAAAGCATCCTCTTCAATCTTCACCTCTTCTTTTATTGCCACATGCCGCAATCTTTCTATTATATCTCTCGGTCCTATTCTTCTAAAATCAAAACGTTGACAGCGCGAAATAATAGTCGCTGGAATCTTATGCACGTCTGTTGTAGCTAAAATAAATATCACATGTTTTGGAGGTTCTTCTAGGGTTTTTAATAAAGCATTAAACGCCCCTGTAGAAAGCATATGAACCTCATCAATGATATACACTTTATATTTACCAGTCCCAGGAGCATAAGCTACTTGTTCTCTGATTTCACGAATTTGTTCCACACCATTGTTAGATGCCGCATCTATTTCTAAAACGTCTGCATGTGAATTCCCACGAATCGCCTTACATTGTGAGCATTCATTACAAGGTTCTCCTTCATTATTTAGACTTTCACAGTTCAATGAAGTTGCTATCAATTTTGCAATTGTAGTTTTTCCAGTACCACGTGGTCCAGTAAACATATAAGCATGAGAAAATTTCGCTAGTTTTAAGGCATTTTGGATAGTTTGTTTAATATGGTTTTGTCCGATTAATTCGCTAAAATTTGTTGGTCGATATTTTCTATAAAGTGCTTGATACATTTTAAATTCCCCCAATATTGTTATATTCTTTTTATTAATTGTTAATTTTCAACAGGTTTACTTAATAATTAGCCTTTTAATCCTCCTTAATATCTTCTAAACGCACAAAAAAAGGACCTATTGTGACGACAAATTAAGCTAATTGCTTTTTTCATCGACCCAATAGGTCCTTTGTATTTTAGTTTAGAAATAATGAAAAATAATTTAATATACTAATATTATACTACTTTTCTCTATATCTGAAAACTACACTTTGCAATGTATAACATTTTATTAAATCTTTATAGGTTCCCATAATTTTGGACGTGGGTGTGTTAAATATCCAATATCATTTCCAACTATAACTCCATATTGAGCATATCCATCGCTATCTACATACCAACAAACAACTGATAATAGATTTGCAGCAGCGTTATGGTTATGTAATGGTATAGGGGATTTATAAACATTAGAAGCCCACCCTCTTGGAGTATCTGTTTTATCACCTGGTACACTCAATAATTTATTACTTCTATTCATGATCCAGCAGCCAAATTCTTTTCCAGTGCTAACATCAAGGCCTTTATACCAATACAGGTTACTAATTCTCATCCACAATGGAAAATCCGGTTCATTTGGATAAGTATCATGAATGAATTTACTACCAGTTAACGAAAATTGTAGTTTTTCGTTATATAGGGCTTCATCTTCTACAATGCTTGTGTTCTCATCTAATTGTTTAAAATATCTACAACAATTAGCAGTTGTTGGATCACTATAATTTATATCTCGAAAGAAAGGACACGTTTCTTCAAAATGAAGGCAATGTATGCATCTTTTCACTTCAAATTTAGTGTCAACTAATCTCATTTGTTCCCTTCCTTTCAAAACTAGATATTACCGATAATCAATGGTGATACAATGGACAAGGTTAATATTAGTGCTGAACCTATCTTGAGAGATTTACTCCATTTAAAATATTTAGGATGTTCAAATATCTTATATAACATTTTCAAAAATAGACCTATTAATAGCATTCCTATGGCCGCATGTATACCAATTGTTGTTAGAAAATCTACTGAATCCCTCATTAAAGAGGCAATACCTTCAATATCATTGGTCAAAAATAATAAAGGTACTAAACGTAATAATAAAATTGCTACGATAGTTCCAATAATTCCCCTTACAGAAGTTTGTAACCATTGTGCATGTTTTGTTATCATAGCCACCGCTAATAAAACTACAGATATGGCAAAACAAATCATAAAGAAATAAAATGTGATATTAATAGCAAGCGGTATTAAACCATGAAAGCTATTTAATACACCGCTTGCTGCTTCTACATTTGAATTGTTCTCTTTTTGATACTCTACATACTTATTAAAATATTCCACGTTAAAGTTATTAGATGTTGCTAATAAAAACTTCACTTCACCACTCCCTACAACTCTATAGATCTTGAGAATTTCACTTTTATTGATTGGTAGTGAATGCGCATATTGTTTTCTTTAATTGCTACATCGATATTTGAAGTATGCTCTTTTGTATAGTTCTCAATTATATGACATGTTGCAATCCAGTTGTTAAAGAATTGTTCATTAATTACTGCCTCTTTGAGATACTTAATCATATTAAAATCATATTCAAACTTAAACATAATCTTAATTTTACGTATTTTATGTTTTTGCACCTCAAAGTGCATCCCTTTAATAAACGGAGCAAATTTTGTAAGCTTTCTATATTTCATAGCAATATAACTTACCCATTCTTTTTTGTTAGGTATAACAATAACGAGTTCAGCTTTAACTTCCTTCTCTAAACTACCATCCTCTTTTACTAGCATCTTAACCTGAGTACGATCATTTAAATTTGTAAAGTTCTTTTGCAATGGTTGCAAAATACTATAATATATATATGATGTATCCTCATATAAAGCATTATAATCAAATGTACTAGAACTTGTTTTTGCTGCCTCTGCTTCACCTATACAGTCATGCACATGTTTACCAGAAATTTTATCTTGAGAACGTTGTAAAGAAACGCTTATCTTTTCAACAGCAGGAAATTGATTCTTCCATTTATTTATAACAAAAGAGACTTCATCATCTGGAAAATTTGTATCACTTATTGTTTCATTAAGCACACTCATGACCTCCTACTTGCATATTATAACGATTCTACCCTCTTTTTTTAATCGTTTCGGTCAACTTTTCCAATTTTTATGTATTTTTATTTATATAGCAACTCTAACAAAAATAAATATATCATAACTATAAAACATAAACTTTTGTAAATAAGCCTTATTAACCCTTCTTTGTGAAATATGTATCAAACTATTCTCAAATGGATTAGAGTGATTTCATAAAACCCCTTTTTACGTACAAAAGACACCGCATATGCGATGTCTTTTGTATATTAACTTTAATGACCGCCCCCACCAGGCTGTTCTATCATGTAAAGAGAAAGGGTAATATCTTTATTTTTTAATTCTTTGGTGTGTTCGAATTTACTATCTGTATTATTAAATATAAAGAAACAAGATAAAGTTACTAATGCAATTACAATTTTTTTCACACTGATTCCTCCTTTACTAAACTAAACTCGGAACAATCTCCTTTATTGTAGATCATTTCCGGTAATTTTACAAAAAACTTATCTTTTTTCTCTAAGAACATAAGAATTGATTGCTTTATTATATTTAAATTATTTTTTGCTATTCCTTCATAGCATGTTAACAAAGGTGTCATTGTACCTTGTAAATGTATTTGATCTAACAACGATATAGCCTGTTTTTTTTCTCCAATTTTTATTAAGTATAGGATTTTATCTTCGACTTTAAGTTTATCTGGATTTATAGTGTCAATTTCTTTATCCCATATTAACTTTAAGAAATTAAGATTACTTAATGCAAGCTCGTATCTTAAGGTATCTGGCCAATCCTCAAACATTTTTAGAGCTTTCGTAGTGTATTTACATGATTCATTAAAATTTGAAAATATATAACTCTCGCCATACCTTAAATCTAGTAAACCTTTTACAGCAGGTAAATATTTTAATACGGAATTCTTTTGAATTAAGCTATTTTGCATACGAAATTCAACTAACTTATCTTCCCGTAATAATTGATAACAATCTATTTCAGCTAACCAAAAACTAATTAGTTCATTTAAGTCAGGATTTTTTACAAACCTTAAATTCTCCTCTATTCTGCTCCTATATGTAGCTATTAGACTAACTTCACTTAAATCTAATAAGATAAGAATTTTTAAAATATCCTGCAATATAGCTATATCAGCTTGATTTTTAGCGTTTACTGGATTCATTCCTTCTAATTCTAAAAATTGCTTCCGTACGTCCGAATCATTTAACCTCTCATTATATAATTTAAAAATCTTAGAATAATTTCTTAGACACGTTTCTTTAGAATTTGAACATAACTCTATTAAGTTTTCTAGGACCGATACATATCTATTTAAATAGGCAATAATAAAAGCTAATTTTATATTAATACTTCTTCTTTTTTTTAAGCTTATAATATGTTCTAAAACTAACTTTTCTTGCTCATGCCTATTATGAGGAATAACTTTTTGAATTATTTTACATAGTGTTGTAATTGATATCTCGCTTTCACCGTTAATCCATTTGGATATAGTTGGTTGAGTAACATCTACTTGTATTCCTAAATCACCATAACTTAAATTTTTCTTGGAAATGTAATCATCAATTTTCTTTTTTACAAAATTCATGTTCCTCCCCCTGAAAACATAATTTATTAAATTTATGATCGTCATATATTAAAACACATACTGCATATTTCAATATAGCATATTCATAATTTAGGAGATTTTTTAAATTTTTTCGATCATTTAAAACTCAAAAAGATGCCTCGCTTACATACTTTTCAAATTTTAAATCCCGTAATTATTCATTCGTTTTATACAATTAACTCACACTACTTTAAAGTAACTCTTCTAAATTTATTCCCAATGCACTTGCTATGTTCTTAATTGATTTAATCGAGGGATTTTTTAAAGTACCGTTTTCTATATGTGAAATAGTCGGCTGTGGAACCCCTGATTTTTCTGCAAGCTTTGACTGCGTCCAGCCTTTATTTAACCTCTTTTCTTTAACCTTATGCAATTGAAACATTCCTCCTAATCAACGAATACATAAAACACTTTATATAATTTTCAAAGACATCTATATAATGGTCGCTTTTACATCTTTTTGGTCTACTTTGGTCTTTTTTGGTCTTTTTGTTTTTTCTTTAGTCTTTTTGCAATATGAATGCACTCGAGATTATTCAGATATCAATATCTTTAAATGACAATAACTTGTGATAACAATATAGTATATGAGAATATCAATATTTAGAAGGGCCAAAAAAATACCCCTCCCCAAATCAACATATATATGTTATTATATAAAGTTATTATGTTATTAAGATACCAATCGCATAGGATTTAAGTTATATTTAATTCTTATACCAACTTACAATGTACCTACCTCATAATAATATAAAAATTATCAATCTCATATAATTATGAGGTATAGATCCATAACTATTCCATTTGAATTCCTTACTATTATCTAATTTTATCATTAATCTTTTTAAGTTGTTTTTTTATTGTTTCAACTGATTTAAATAATACATCAGCTATCTGCACTTTATTTAAGCCTTTTTCTTTTAAAGTGTATACCTGTCGTTCTGAAGGAGTTAGTACACTAATCTTTCTTTCCGTTGTAAGAGCATTAATAACCACAGAGGATACATCAGGATGGATACTAACCTTATTTGCGAAGGCTTCACGAACTACTCTTGGAATGTCTCGATAGGATGTTTTATTAACGTAATTCATTGCTCCTTCATCAAAAGCTTTCAAAATTACTTCTTCTTCATCCCACGAGGTTAACATAATAATTCTGTTTAATCCTTTTTCTTTGAGCTGGCTTACCACCTCAAGCCCACTTAAATTAGCAGGATCATCATCCAAAGTTAAATCTAATAAAACCACATCAATCATTTCTGGAACGCTATCAATTGCTTGTTCTTTATTATAGGCTTTTTTTACAACTACAAGATCATCTTCTTTTTCAATAAATTTGGTTAAACATTTCATCCAAACTTCATCATCTTCTACTATCATCAATCTAATTTTCATCATAAATGATTACTCCTAACTATTAGAATTAGATTGTAGCTTAATTTCTTTAACTCTTTTTGAAGGAAGTGATAATATCATATTTGTTCCGTGACCTACTTTACTTTTAACTGCTATTTCGCCGCCATGTTTCTGCAGCACATTATAACAATACGATAGTCCTAATCCATAGTTACCCTTTGTTCCTTTAGTTGAATAAAAAGGGTTTAAAACAAGCGATAATTTATCTTTTTCGATCCCTTTACCCGTATCCGTAAAATCAATATAAACTTTTCTATAAGTTTTATATATCTTTATATGTATCTCTCCATTTTTATCCATTGCTTCAATTGCGTTTTTAATTATATTAATAAAAACTTCTTGTAAATGTATTGGATCAGCATAAACTTTTGCATCTACCTCATAAGACTTAATGATAGAAATTTTTGTACCCAGATAGGGTTGTAAATTATCTAAAGTCGTTTCAATACAATCACTCAGCCAAAAGGCTGACTCTTTTAGATTCATTACATCTAGTTTACTTTGAATTCGTGTTGATAACTCAAGCACATGATTTGTAGAACTTAATGCTAATTCTATACTTTCAACTGATTCATTATCCAGATTGGGATTTTCTTTTATCTGATTAACTAACATATCTATTTTTATAACTTCATTTTTAATAGTATGATTAAGCATGGCTGTTCCAGAAGCCACCGCTCTCATTGTGTCATCACGCTTTTGTCTTTCAAATCTAATCTGAACATCTAGAAATCCGTATTTTATTATTAAGTATGCAAATAATGCAAATTGAAACGCAATTACATATGGATTGTAAAACCATACATCGGGAATACCTAATGCCTCTAATACAATATTCGAAATTAGAGCAAAAGTAGTCATGGGGATAATAACCATAGAGGTATATAATTTATTTTTCTTTATAGCGGGCCTTCTCTCACGAAAAGTAGAATATAACAGTAATATATTACAACCAAGCACATAAGGAACACTCCAAGTTGCTAACATAGTATAATTTGTTTTAAAAACAGGATAAATTGTATTAAAGAAACAATACATGATTCCTATTGGTATTAATAATACTAATTTCCAAATTACGCCTTGTTTAGTTGTTTTAAATACATTTGCAAAAACTAAACCAAATATACCAATCGAGTATGGCGTCATATAGTGACCAAAAGAAGTAGCAATGCTATCTGCCCATAAAATCCATTCTGGTCTATTTGGTCCATCACCTAGCATTACTCCTAATCCACCACAACCGCCATAAAAAGCAATAAGACTTCCCCATCTAGTTTCTTGATTTTTAGGATTAGTAAGAAATAATATCGCGGTCATCATCCATAATAGAAATACAAGTACAATCATTTTAAATTCTCAAGCCTACATTCAAATATTCATATTCGAATATTCATATCTGAATATTTTACTCCTAATAAAGCTAATTGTATCCTCACTAATTCTTTTTCGGTTTAATACAATACCAGAATGACCGCAATTGTAAACTAAACGTTTAGGTTTTCCCCATGACTCCCACAAATAACTGGTGTCTTCCATATGAACATATTGATCATGCTTCGCTGAAATTAATAAAATATTATCTCTATCCATTTTGGGTTTAGAAATACTAGGTTCAGTAATTTCCCACTTCTCTTTTAATACATCATGCGTTACTCCGTTTTGTACTAAATCTTTTTTAATATACATGCCTGGATTAGTATTCCATATAGAGTAAGAAAGACGATTAGCATAGAATACTGAAACAAGTACGTCGATACTAGATTCTAGAGTAGCTGTTAAATTTGTAATAAATCCGCCTAAGCTTACCCCAATCAATATTACCGGGCCAGATTTATTAGTTTTAATCCACTGAATTAATGCACGTAAATCTGCTACAGCTTGTCTAGATGCTGCTACTGTTCGTTCAATATTTGCGCTGATCATAAACTCCCCTGAATATATAGATTCCTCAGGCTCTCTTTCAAAGTGATAAGGTAAAGTGAAGTAATACATATTCCATCCTAAATTTAACATATCCTTATGAAATATATTCTTAATACGGTCGTTGGAATCCATTCGCCATCCATGGACAAATATTATATTAGGGGCATTCTCATTTGAGTTTAGATAAGATTCACCAGAAACCATGTCATTATTTTTATCACCTAGTGAAATTGAACTTCTAAAATTAAATGTACCACTACTATATGTTTTATTTTCAGTAGGATTTATATCAAATTGTGGCTTTGCTGCGTACGTATTATAAAAATTTTCTCTTTCTTCATTTTTAATTATTTCATTTTTAAATGAAGCATACTGTGTCACTTTACTTCTTTTTTTATGCAAATCATATAACGCTAATTTATCAATATACTTAGTAATAAACAAATTTCTATTCCCTCCAATTACGACTTTTCTTTACTTAATTCCTTATTTCTTAAGATATGGTTATAAGGATATTTTTATAACACACTATTAAGACATCCAATAATCCTTTATTATTAAAACACACAAACTACACATAAACAAGATTTCTATTTAAACCCATATTTATAATCGTCTGATTTCCTACATCTTTATTTTATATTATCAATAAAAAAAAGAGTGGCTACTCTTTTATACTAGATAGCCACTCTTTGCTAATTCATCTTCATACATACCTTCTAAATCTTTTACTTTTTCATAATCTCCTTCAATTTGAGCTTTTCTAATAAGAAGTCTTGCAACCTTCCCTAAATTCTCTGTCCCTTGAATGTTACCTAATTCTTTAAGTTCAGCTTCAATTTTGGAAACCTCCTTTTGTTGTGATTCTTCACTAGTCATTGAAAATATTTCTTCTATAGAAACATCTGGTTCATTGGCTGGTCCAAAATAATCTTCTGGATTTGGAATAAATGGTGGTTCCTCCATTATTATTAGTTCTCTTTCAGCAGCGCTATCCTCTAATTTATTTGTTATTTCTAGATTATGTTGACACTCTTTTATTAGATCAAACGCATCTTGATTTGGTTCACTTACCTTAAGTTCTAAGTTATTATTATTTTTTGGTTCCTGTTTTAATGATTTTATTAGTTCAGCTTTTTGTTCTTCCTGTCTTTTCTTCACTATTTCTAGCGTTTCCGCTGACAATCCCTTGTTGTCCATATCTTCCAATTCTTCTACTTCTTCAATATCTTCCATAGTAAATTGAAGTTGCTTTTCTACATTATTGTTATTAGTAAGGTTATTTGTTTCTTCAATTAGGGATTTCTTACCTACAGGTGTATATCCACGATATAAAACTTCTTTCATTTCATCGGTAAGACCATATTGTAATTCTTGCTTTTGTGATTTGTTTTTTCCTTTTAGCTTTTCACCTAATTTAATTAATAGGATCTTAAATGAGCGATAAGATGCGTATCCCATTAATACTATTACTGATAAAAATATTCCTAGTATGAACAATATTAAAGCTACTACTTTAATAAGTGACATTAACATTATATTTCCCCCTTAATTATTAAAACTAAAAATCAAGAACTAATGCCAATTGGCCATCAATAATTTTTGATTTTCTATTTCCTTTTCGATTCATTTTTTCCTCAACTATTTTAATTTTTGATATAGGCCCTACGTTTGCCTTTACACACATTAAATGTTGATAAATATCTGCATCAGAATATGACGGAAATCCAAAAGCACTTATATCATCTATCTCTAGACAGTTATTTTCTTGAATACTAAATCCCTTAATATTTCCTTTTTGTATATCCATTATAATTTTTTGCTGGTTGACTTCAATTTTATTTAAAACTTGAATATCAGTATTACGTTCTTTTAACCATTCTAGTAATTGTTCAATAGGCAATTTTATGGTTTTTAATTTTTTACTTAGAAGTTCAGCCACTCTTTTGTTACTTTGTCTTGTCCATTCTTCTGCACTTCCTCTTAATTTGCTCAGTCCGTCATCTGATTGAATAGATTCAATTAACATTTTTTGAATGTCACCATCGTCCCCAAGCATAGCGCTTAAACCATCACTGGTAACCTCTCCACCTATAGCCTGAGACGCTTTATTTTTCTTAGCTATGATTAGAGCCATATATTCCTGGAAAGTCTCTTTATACGCAAAATAAAACACCCTACATTCTTGAGTTTGGCCAATACGAAAAGCCCTATTTTTGGCTTGAATCATATCAAACATACTCCAGCAATACTGATAAAACATAATAGTAGGTGTTATTAGCAAATCTACACCAACTTTTACAAGTTTTATAGATGTAATTATTACGTTATAGCCCTCACTTACTTTTTTTTCAATCCACTCTGTTCGACGATCTGTTTTACATGATGTCGTTCTTAAGATTGCTACTTTAGCATTAGGAATTTCTTTCTCGATAACTTCTTTTAGCCGCGGCTGAATATCCCGTTCTTCTTTAGTAGTTCCAGTGTCTTTAACATAAACTAACGAAACACGTTCTTCACTTAACTCGCTTTCTAATCGTTCAACTAATTTTGCCTCCTTAGGCAATAATTTTTCACTTGGGAACTGTTTATGGTTAGGTTGCCAAATATCTATGATTTCCCCATTCATACGTTTACCAGTAACTAAGGGGTATCTAAATGGATTATCCAACGCTGAAATTCCGGTTTCGGTATACAGAGTGTATATATTTGGAATTCTATCTTCCCTAGCACCTTGATTTTCTAATACTAATTTATCAAAATTTGATGACATTTCTAGATACATCTCTTTTAAATTACTATCCATATCACAAAATAGTGTTGGTACATCAATAAAAGGTACCCTTAACTCTTCTGGCCACACATCAAATAGATTTAACCAAACACCATTTGGTATTAAATATTGCAATACATATGGTGAAATACCTGGCATAACCTTTTCAGTAACTCTTTGTCTTCCACCTTTTGATTGTTTGTTACTATACTCCGTAACTTCCTCTTCAGCATTATAAACTATTTTTTCTATATTACCGTACTCTTTATTCCATCTTTGTAGTTCATTATACTTATATCCAGCTTTATGCATTACAGAAGGAAATAATCGCCAAAGTAAAAAATAAATATCCTGCGCTTTTCCTCCAAATAAAGTTGCTGTACCGGCTATAGTATGTTTTACCGATGCTACCAATTTTGATAACGCAAATCCTTGTGCTGTCGCTCCAGATTTTAACTCGTGAACTTCATCAATTATTGCTATATCAAAAACATTTTTCATTTTACGATGAATATATTCTATAGTAGCTACTCTCCTTGGATATTTGTTACTTTTTTTTATTTCACTTTTCCCTTCTTGTAGACACCTTTGAGGATATTTCTCTCCATTTTGTATAGCTTTTAATAGTTTGTTTTCGTAAGTTGTCCAAGCCTTAAATGAAGCAAATCTTGTTAATACTTTATTTGTCCATAATGATTCTCCACATTCTGAACAATAGGCATTGTTCAATTTCTGGTTTTGATCCACACGTCTAGCAGCTCCAAATTCATTATAAAGCATAGGTCTTTTTCTTTGCTTAACCTTCAATATACCATTGGAATCTAAGTATTCTTCTTTGTCTTCAATTACTTGATGTGCCTGCATGCAAGATGGACAATACCAACCATCCTTATATGGTTCTATCCAGTTTTTCTTTCCTTTTTCTGTTTGAACTTTTTGAAAGGAAACTGCTTTTTCTATAGTGGCTCCACTTCTCATAGTTGTAAATGAGATTACAAAAAAAGTAGGCTTTTTCGCTTTTGGCTTCCCTTCTTTTATCCACTTATTATGCCAGTTTATTAAATCAGATGTTTTCTTTATCCAATGTACTTCCGCCCCTGGAATAATAGAATATATCTCTTTTTCTGCCCATTTTGAAGTTAAACTAGGTGGGACATATACAATAGAGCGATATCCTTCTTTCCCCTGATAGTAAGCTAAAGCATCAGCTACAGCTGTCATCATTTTTGTCTTTCCAGTCGATGTTTTTCCTTGCAGCAATACGGATTTATTTTTCATTAGAAATTTTGATAATGCCGTCGCTACATGTGCTTGTGCAGGAAATAATTCTATAGGGTACTCATTGAACCTTGGGCATGTAGTATCAACTATAGGATTGTGCAATGGACTAAGATTGTTTGATAATTTCTCGAGCATATCAATCGAAAAGCGCGATATATATTCTCCAAGATCTTGCGGTATTGTTGATAGTTCAGCTCCATCTCCCTTTACGGGAAATTTTATTTGTTTACTCTTTACCATTAAAGAGATTAATTCATCTATTTTTTCCTCACTCATTATTTCATTTCTTTCTAAGAACGTTACGGGTTTCTGAAATATATTTTCGTCACAATATATAGGGATTTTTTTCATATACTCTTTCTCTAAAACTTCGTTATACACATCCTCATACCACTCTTCGAGCAATGGGCTTCCATAATTATTTTTTAACATTTCGCATACACTTTTAGCTGGATTTTCAAAGCTAATCAAATACTCTTGATTCTGTAATTTATCGTGATAAATTACCAATGCTTTCTTATTTCCAATAGTGATTGAATCGGTCTTATATTCTCCTTTTTTAGTTCTAATACCAAATAACTCTTGATAAAAAAAGCCTTCTCCTTGCTTTAATCTTTTTCCAAATGAAACTTTACCATAACCACCATCAATTATTGTCTTAATAGCTTGGATACTAGAATCAGCTCCGGCAATTATAGTCCATAAAAGAGATTGGTTCTGTCCACTTGAATTATCAGTTGCAAGGCCAAAGCATAGTACATCTTGCTGTAATTTACTAGGAACATGTCCTCGTATCATAAATGGTTCCTGAATATTTTCTTTTTTCCCTAAAGAATCCAATGTTTCATTGATTTTCATATATATTCCTCCAAGTATTTAAAAATTTTCTTTATAATTCATTTTTCAATACACAAAAAGCCCACTAAAGATCTGATTAGTAACTAACAATCAAATCCCCTAGAGGGCTAATATTTTATAAAGAATAGACAATAAGTGTAATTTATTTTGCTATAAACGATTATATATATCCGTTCGCATTATATATTATCTTATTATCTATTTTCTCACTTTTTTATTTAATTGCCTGAGCAATTTCCTTAGAAATATAAATAATAATAGATTCATACTTCTTAAGCATTGCCTCATTCACATCGTAATGCTTAATATAACTTACACTTGATTTCTTATTACTAATACCATAAAAATCACATACAACGAAAGAAGTAGCTTCAGCAATTAGTTCTAATTCAGCACAAGATAAATTCTTATAATTATCATCCATGCTAAAATGCATCATATGTGCTATTTCATGTATTAAAACTTGAAAATAATGATCATATTTTAGTCCAGTGTACATTGTTATGGTACCATTTGTATTAAATAATCCATTAGCTCTTTTACCATTTTTCATCACTATTCTTTCATCAGTTTTTCTTAAATCCCATAGCATACCTTCTATTTCACTTGTAATTCGAGAGATTTTTCTCTTTCTAGATTGATATGTTAAAGTACCTTTAATACACTGAATAATATTTGAAAACTCCCACTTTAAATATTTTATCATTCCTCGGAAATTGAACTCCTCTTTTACTAATTGATTACTTAAATCTTTAAAACTATTTTTCATATTCGTATACACTTAAATTCCCCCTAAATTATTGAAACAAAAAAACACCTAGTTAATTGATAATTGTTCACATTGATTCGCAATGTTAAATCATCAACCAAAAAGGTGTTTTGTTAGTATATCTAATATTCGCAATATAAAATTATTAAAAAAGCCTGTCGAATTGATTTTATTTACACAATAAAAATTGTGTTTTCATCAACCCAACAGGCATAGTTTTTGTTTAATGTGAAATACAATAAAAATAATTTAATATACGGCTATTATAACTTAATTCATTTTTTTTTGCATCATATGTTGGTTATATATTAAATAAAAGAAGATATTATGCGAATGCATAATATCTTCTTTATAAAGATTATTGTTTCTTAAACAGGGTTCCACCATCTGTGATATGACTATCTCCAATTTCACCAACTTCATCAACTGGAAGTGTTGGTTTTTCTGTTTCTGGTTTTGTTTCTGGCTTTGTTTCTGGCTTTGTTTCTGGCTTTGTCTCTGGCTTTGTCTCTGGTTTTGTCTCTGGTTTTGTTTCTGGCTTTGTCTCTGGTTTTGTCTCTGGTTTTGTCTCTGGTTTTGTCTCTGGTTTTGTCTCTGGTTTTGTCTCTGGTTTTGTTTCTGGCTTTGTCTCTGGTTTTGTTTCCGGCTTTGTCTCTGGCTTTGTTTCTGGCTTTGTCTCTGGTTTTGTCTCTGGTTTTGTTTCTGGCTTTGTTTCTGGCTTTGTTTCTGGCTTTGTCTCTGGCTTTGTCTCTGGTTTTGTCTCTGGTTTTGTTTCTGGCTTTGTCTCTGGCTTTGTCTCTGGTTTTGTCTCTGGTTTTGTCTCTGGTTTTGTTTCTGGCTTTGTCTCTGGTTTTGTCTCTGGCTTAGTCTCTGGTTTAATCTCTGGCTTAGTCTCTGGTTTCTCTACTGGTTTATTTCCACCTGTTCCAATGGTTCCACCATCTTTAATATTACTAGATCCATTATTACCAATTTTATCAACTGGGATTGATGGTGTGTTCTTATCTTCCTTATTACCATAATCCACTGTCTTATTAACCGTAGTACTATTTCCTTCTCCATTATGGTTTACTGGTTTAGAAGGATTTACAGGCTTCCATCCCCCTAATTGACCTATTTCACTGTTATTACTTGTTGAGCTAATAGCGCTCGCTTTTTTAGATGATGACACGGTCGATACTGTTGTTACTTTAGTATCTTTATTATAATTTGGATTAAATCTGTATTGTTTTCCTGCATTTAAGTTTTCATGTTTATAAGAAGAACCTACAAGATTAGAATCAATTGAAGCTGTAAATCTACCGTTATCAATTATAATATGCTTATTCGATTTTGATTTTAAAATTGAATTATTTTCTTTTGGTTCAGCAGCTGTTAATGAATCTGTATTCTCGACTACTTGGGACTCTGGTTTTGGTTCTTCATTAACTACAATTGAATCTGTATTTTTATTTTCTTCTTTTTTAACATCATCTTTTTTTACTTGTTTGTTATCTTTTTTCTGTGTATGACTAGTTTTTTCTGAATCTTTAACTTTTTCGTCATTTCCTCCAAACCAACTGCACCCTACTAAGCTACCTGCTACTGCGACACTTGCACCTACTAATGCTACTTTTTTCATGTTTTTCATAATATATTTCTCCTCTCATTATAAACCGATTAATTTATTATTCCTTATGTAAAGATTTACAGATGATATATGTATATTTTTTATAAACTAAATTATTAATCTGATTAACGTATCGTTTCAACACTTTAATAAATTAATATAATATTAGAACATAAAAATTATATAATATCTTTTTTTTACTTCTAATTGATTTTCAACTTTCTTTGCTATGGAATAATCATAACTTACTTTTTTATTCCATGCTTTTTTAAATTCGTTCTTTTCTGTATACACGTTTATTTCTGAACTAATTCTAACTTTCTTTGCTATGAAATAATCATAACTTACTTTTTTATTCCCTGCTTTTTTAAATTCGTTCTTAACTGTACACACGTTTATTTCTGAACTAATTCTAACTTTCTTTGCTATGAAATAATCATAACTTACTTTTTTATTCCCTGCTTTTTAAATTCGTTCTTTTCTGTATACACTTTTATTTAATCTGATTTTAACTTTCTTTGATTCGGAATCTGTATAGGAATATAATACAATATATAACATAAATTGTGCATAAAGAATATAAACTTCATAATATTTAGAGGTTACATTATTAGGGGGCATTATGAATATAAAAAAATTAATAGAGGATTTTGATACTGTAGTAGACGAAACTTGTAATAACTTAAAAGATAAAGTATTAGCTGATTTTAAAATTCCAGACAATCAAATAACATTTAAATTATCTGATGATCTTCAACATAAAAAATGTTTATTGGATAAAATCGAAAATGAATTAGGAATATATTACTTCGAAATTAATCTTAAAGATTTTTATAAAGATATAGTCGAAATTAAAGGGTTAAATAGGCAGTGTATTAAAACAAGAGAAACTTTATTAGGAGAATTGAATAAAATTTGGACAGACAAAACGGTAAGAAACGAAACAAAATACCCTAAAATAATAATTAAACGCTTTAATAAACACTATCGATTGAAGCCATATGTTAATAAATTTGAGAGTGATGAGTGGATTCCCTTATACGTAGGTATTTCTAAAAATCTTAATGCTCGTTTAAATGAGCATTTACATTGTGAATCAGTTAGTACATTTAGTATGAAACTTTCTCATTTGGACAAGTATGATTTTCCGATTAGAATTTCCACGTCCCTTCTACCTGGAATGGATTTATTCAGAAGGTACATGCTTGTAAAAGAGGTTGAAGGAATAATTCGTAATGAATGTTTCCCCATCATAGGAAAACAGTAATAAGACTATTTAATAGTTTTATTACTGTTTTTTCTAATATATTATACTTACTAAAAGCTATTCCCGTTGTGCTTATATAAACTTCAATACATCCCCAGTTGGTGTTAAAGCCTTTATAGATACCGTTCTTTTAGTTCTTGTAGTATGTTTAGTCGTTTTGTTCCCCTTTTCATGATAAAAGACCTCTTCATCAGTAACTTGTTCTACATTCTCTTGTCCTTGCAAAAGATGTAAACTTCCGCCTTCACCCAAAATACCATTGACTCCACCAGTAGTAATCATCATTGCTAACATTCCTTCGCTTATTGGTAAAATAGGATTTTCTTCAAATACAGGATCTTGTTTTTTTAAGCCATTTAGAAACTGTTGAAATCCAGTAGACTTATGAAATGCTTCATAGTAGTCTTGTTTATCATCTATTTTCGAATAAAATATTCGCGGTTCATTGTTACTTACTGTAGGAATTGACCATCTTTTATTATTGCTTGCATACTCCTTAATTGTTGAGACGTTATTTTCTATATAGCTTTCATTACTCATTTGCTGCAATGAATTATATAAATGTTCGTCTAATGTCTTAGAAGCAGAAGCTCTTTTTCTACCAATAAATACGCATTGTTTAAACCTCTGATAATTTTCGGAACTGAATTTTAAAACCTTTGCATCTCTAAAATTCATACTTAAATATTTGGATATTTTTCTGTCCGAAAATCTATACCCTGGAATAACAAAAATTAATAGTCCATTTGGCCTTACGTATCTTGTACTTCTTCTTAATTCTATAAACTCTTTTCTTTCTGATTTTCTATCTTCAATACCTTTAATAGTATTATCATAAGGAGGGTTAGAAAAAACTAGTGAAAAGTAATTGTTTTCTATTACACAATTTTCAATTGAACTATAAAGGACACTATCTAGTAAAGTTTTCGCTTTGTTACTACGTTCTAGATCTATTTCGCATCCATATAGTTTAATTGCGTTTTTTGATGCTCCTTTTATTTCTTTCTTGAGCTGCATTAATATTTCGCCTTCTCCACAAGTTGGATCTAAATATGCTGCTTTTCCTTTTTCCTGCACCAGCAATTTACTTAAATATTCCCCTTCCTTTTCATCAAATGAATAAAAACCACTCATTAATTTATTACCCAAATTAGACATTATATTCCTCCTAACGAATATTACCTCAAAAAAAGAGAAGTAGGTTATAGTCCATACTTCTCTTAAATCTTCATATTAATCAATTAATATATTTTTTAGCACGTTTGCTTTTTTTGCATAGCTTCAGCAGCTGCAAGCTCATAATGAAAATTATATTTTACTTGCGCTTCTTTTGCTTCTACATAATGACTGTCCTCGATAAATTGTAATTTATACTTACCATTACTCGTTCTAGGAACACTTACAATAATAGTAGGTATTATCTTCCCTTTTAAAACTAAATATCCTGTATCACCCATAAGGTAGTACTTTTCTTTAAATTTGCTTGTTTTATAATCCTGCTCCCAAGTACTATTATTATAACTGTCACTAGGTGCTTTCATTAAACCTGCAAATCCAAATTTAAAATGTTCTGGATATCCTATTATATTTACTGACGCAGTAGTTTTATTTACTTTAAATATTACTCCAATTCCTTTATTAGTTTTTACAACTTTTCCAACCTGCAATTCTTCTCTCGATAGAGTATCTCCATCAGATACACTATATTTAAAGGAACTTGGACCGCCTTGATTTTTCATCTCCTGAACAAATTTCTCTTTAGCTCTTTGTAATAACTCCTCATTAGAGATTTCACCTTTTACATTTAAGCGTACTGAAATTGGTTCTAAATAAAATGTTACTAATTTTTCCATATTAAACACTCCCTATAATTTTCTATAAAAAAAGCATGATATAACCATTGTTATCACGCTTTAACTAATCTCTTAATTTTATTTTTAAAAGTCATCTCAGAGATAATAACTCTATTTGAGATTTCTTTTTTATACTCACTAACTAACTTTGTATATAAGTCATAATCTTCAAAATCAATCGCTTCATACAAACTATAGATTTTTTCTATAATTTCTTTTTCTGAAAATGTAGAAAATGCTACCAGTCGTTCTGTCTGATTACTCATTAAATGAACCAACCAGGTATACAGTACTCTTCTATATAGTTTATCTACATAAGCGTTAACTCCATATTTTTGTATCAAATCTGAAGGAACCTTTAATGGGTGAATACCAAAACCTTCTTTAATATCTCTCATGGATAAATTTATATGCTCATGGACTTTTACACTTCCGTTAAAATGGACTCCCCACCATACAGTATTTTTAGATTTACTTGTGTTTTCAAAAATACTTTTTATATCCTTTTTGGAGGGGATTACAGGTTTATCAATTCTCTTCAAAAGCTCAATTCTAACCCGATGTAATGTCCCATTAGCAAGTTGACCAGATGGTTGTATTATTTTTATTAATTTTCCATTATCAAAGTGTTTATTTTGTATTAACCAATGCTTCGCTTGTAAATAACTATTAAACTCCCTTGCAGAAACAGAAATGTCATAATTATTTTCACTCTTATTGATCAGTACCCATAAATAATCATTCTTTAAAATACATTTTCCTCCATTTTTTAAATACCCCACTATACCAAATTTCATCATAATGATTCCCTCCTTAATTATTTGAACGCAAAAAAGCCGGTCTCTCAAATTATTAGAAATTTCTCTAATGATCCAAAAGACCGGCATTGATATTTTCAAAACATAATATACAAAAATTAATTATGGATATATAATAACAAAATTCTTTAGCAATATAAACATTTTTTTATTTATCACATACTATTCCGGCAAACTATATCTAGATTTTTAAAAGTATGGATTTTAGATATAAGATATAATAATGTCATAATTTATATACGAAAGGAGTAATACAATTGCTCAATTTTAAATTAGTAATTGCAATGGTACTTTTACTTGCAGGTTTTTACATATTATTTAGAGGTATCATGTATAAAATTAAAACGAAGTTAATTAAAGAAGATGCTTTAAGTAGAAGAAACGATTATGAAGAGATCGAAGAAGTAGATGACGAGGAAATCAAAGATGAATTATCCTTTATCAAGAATTTAAGAGAGCCTAACAAAAATAATGAAAGAATTATTATTCATTCAAAGCAGAAGAGCGGCACTACGAAAACACGTAGCAATAGCGATTATCTTTTTGAAGATAATAACGAAGTAACCAGCATGGTTAATGATCCTATTAATGATTCAGGCTCCCATAAACATGCTCATCACCAAACTAATCATCATGGAGTTCATGGAAGTCATCATGGAGATCACGATTCTAATGGTAGTGGCGATAGTGGCGGTGGTGATGGCGGCGGCGGTGGCGGCGAATAGATGTTTGATCAAAAATATGTTACCAATATAAAACGTTCTATTATCTTCGGATGGTTTGTTTATAGTTTCTTTATCATATTTTTAGGTTATTTACTTGGTGGGTATTACATCTTTTTAGGCCTTCTTATTCTAACCATAAGATACCTTGCATTACCAATATATATCCCACATGACTTTAAACTAGATCCTTCATTCATAATTTCTTATTTTCATTCGTTAATACATCGCCATAGTTTTTTTGGACTTGTTAAGTATGGTGTAAATATTCTTATTATATTGGCAGGAATTGTTTCATTAATTCTCTCAAGTTTTACAGCAACTACAATTCTATTAGTATATGAAACATTTTATTTATTTCATGTTTTAAAAACCAATAGAAAAAATCTATAAGCTGCTTAATTTCATGGTACTAAAAAAATGCGAACAAATTTGTTCGCATTTTTTATATAAGTCCCTATCTTTATACATCGGTATAATAAAGATAAAAATCTATAGTAGATTTACTACCTCTTGTCTCTCAATCCATTTATCCAATTTATTCTTTGTTTCATCGCTTAATCTTTTACGTTTACCTGTTAATAGTTTTGAAAGATTAGACGGTGATATCTCTATTTCTTTTGCGATATCCCTTAAACTACATTTATTTTCTTCTTTGTAATGGATAATTTTCTGCTGATACCAATCAATATCTTTATTTGTCTGTTGCAGGTTCATTTGAGGTGCAAGAATTTCTTCAGTTTCCATACTAAGCACCTCTAACTCTGGCTCTTTTACCAATGTAGTTAACAAATTATTTTTAGGAGCAATTTTCTTCTTTTGTAAAAGCTCTTGCTGTAACGTTACTAACTCATCAGTGGGTGTAATTGTTACTTTTAGGTTTAGCCAATAATCTACAAGCCAGTTACGCCCAGAACATTTCTCCTCATCAATCGGTGTTTGGTATTGCCATTCCTTTATTACTTCATCACGCATTAAATCATCAAGCGTCTTTTCGAATACATTTCTTATTCTTGCAGGATTTTGATTCATGCTTACACCCATAACAGTTATAAGGCCTTTTGGACCACCGATTGAATATGGATGTACTAAATGCTGATAAGCTTGCTGAATTCGCCATCTCCAACTTAAATACCTTGTCAGCCTCTTATGATATCGCTGCTGTTTACTATTGTATTCAAGAGCCTTTTTCGATAGCAAACCAGTCAATTTTTCCGATCCAAATAAATACTTAGATAAAAATGTTCCTGGTGCGACATTCATACTTTCGATACCTAACATTTCATCGGTTTCAATATCCTTAGCAAATACAACTTCATCCATCACAAATAATCTTCGGACACGTTGTTTTTTATAAGCAAGTGACTCACTAGGATTCTCATCATCATTTAATATAACAATTTCATTATCTTCGTTTACATATATAAAAATTGTTGCAAGTGCAGCTAATCGCTCCATAATCTTTAAACGGTCCTCTTTTCGATAATAAGACCTACCATTTTTCACCTGCTTCATATTACACATTTCTAATATTTCTTCATAACCTATATGTACTGAGCTATTTTCTATATTTGCGGACTTTACCCAGATCTCAGTTACAATATCTAAACAATCTGCAGTTAGGTCATCCATTACTCGGTCAACAAAAGTAGAATCAACTAATGTATTCCATCTATTTAATTCCCCTGCACCTCTTAATTTCATGTCTCCATCATTAAAGCGAGATGATACAAGTACTAGACTGTTATTCTTATCCGGCAACTCAGCAATATGTGCATTTAACTCCTTGTCTTCTGTAAAATTATTTTTTGCAATTGTATCAGTTAAATGGTACATAAAACCCGCACTACTATGTTCGATGAAGTTCTGCTGCTCCACTGAATGTTGATTTTCATGTTTTTGTTTTACTAAAAGAATTTCAAATTCTTTTTCAATATCATTAGCGAGCAATTCAAATACTTCAGGTCGGTATCTTTCTACCTGTGCAACAATTTCCATTATACCAACGCCTTGAGATTCCTTATATGATATCCAATTTGCAAATGTTTTAAATGAGAACGAAGTATACATAGGATCCTCTATATAACTAATATCACTATTAATTAACGTACAAAGACCTCTCCATTTATTAAAGATTCGTTCATTATTTTCTATATTTTGAAATAGCGGATATGCTGCTAATAAAGTATTTTGAAACAATTGTTTTAATTGGTCCATATTCCCCTCCAATTCACCTAATATGGTGCGCAAATGTATATATTCATGTACTATCTTACATTTGAATTATTTGCTAATAATTTTAATAAATCGACATATTGTTTTTTAACATCATTTAAACTCATTAAATATACTATAACTTTTTCAATTTCTTGATTTTGTTTCTGTGAATATCCTGATACTAACGAAGGTTCCATTATGTGAATATAAATATAATCCAAAAATTTGTCGCTCTTAGCATATTTTATTATCTCTTGTATTACATTTTCCTTCTCATAAAAAGATGGAAGGGACTTATCTCTGTACTTTACTATAAACGAGAATACTAACTCGTTTACAGATAAGCACTCGTTATTAAAAGCTTCTTCAATGCTCTTTACAAGCCTTCTCATTCTATTAACCGCTAGCGCACTAGTTGTATTTAAAGCCTCACATAAATACATTAAATCTAAAATTAACAGATTAGCAGTATCTTCGAAATTAACATTATCGTTTAACCTTCCATGCGCAGCTGTATTTCTTAACTCAATAAAATCATACTTAAAGTATTCATGGCATTTGAACGATCTATCTTTTTTAACTATTTCTTCTATTTTTTTATCCAAAGAGGTCCGTTCTATAATAGATGAAGATACTCCTAGCTCAATACAATAATCATATATTATCCCTTCAATTTGAAGCGGTATAATTTGACAAAATAATTCCATGTTTCCTGTTTTATAAATTTCTATTGCTTGTTTAAGCATTTCTCTCTTATTAAGCACATGATTTTCCTTTATAAGAGATAGTATTTTATTGTAAATTTCATGTTTTTTTATGTATCTATTTACAAGTGCATTAAAATCAATTTTATTAGTATTGTGTAGACTTTTCAACTCATTACGTTCCTTCAAAGTCATAAGTTTAAATTTATAATTCAACCCATCAAACACCGACATTTCATATTCTACTTCCCTACCTCTAAAAGAATATCGAGATGGTAACATTTGATTAAAACTACCGGAACTAGGAAATCCATTTGGTTTACTCCAATCTTTGACTTCTTTATATATACATGATTTGATTTCACCTGTCATATATTCACATATCTCATTTTTCGCATTATGGAGCTTTTCAACTAAGTATTGATATTTTTTCTTTTCATATCTATCAATACCTTTAACTTGCTGCTTTAATTCATATTCTTGAATCAAATACTTGATTTTGTTTAGGTCTTCCATAACAAGATATACCTCATGATTAAAACGTGCATAAGGCTCCATATTCTCTTTAATTCCCATTATTTCATGTGCTACAAATTGATAAACTTCTTCATGCGCTAATTCTTCTAATTCATAACCATATTTCTCACAAATCATTTCAGAGACTTCTTCTATTTTTAATTCAAATACATTAGTTTTAAGAACATCATTTAAAAAATGACGTGCTAGTACATCTTTGTTAACTCGAAAAAATATACCATTATCTATTAATTTATGTATAATCTGCTCTGTCTTGTATTCCATTATTAATCCCCCTACACATGTCCACTATATAAAATCCATATCAAAATTATCGTTTTACTTTTTTCCCAGTATATTTAATCATATCTTACTGATATTTTAGATTCAATTTTGTATTGTTTCTTCTTTTTTTGAGCGGAAACATTTTTCCCAAGTTACGCGCATAACGAAAAAAAGAGGAAACACCTACAATAAACTGCACTTCTTTTGGGAAACAATTTCTTTCTTATAACTGTAAAAAGGAAACACTTTTCCCAAGTCATGCGTGCAATCTATTAGATATCCATACCGAAAACCCCTTTATATCAGTGATTATATCGTTTATAAGTTTTTTTTTTTATAAATACGTTTTACTTTTTTCCCAAGTCACGCGCGTAAAAACACGAAAAACAGGAAACATTTTTCTCAAGTCATGCGTGTATCTGAAGAACAACAACTGAAGAAATATGATTATATCAAGGTTTATAGTAATTTTGTATGTTTCCCTTATCATTGAAACAGGGAACACATTTTCACAAAAATTGCATATAAGTTTTTTTATTTTTTTTTTTGAAGCCTTGTGGTTCAAGGGTTGAGCATGTGTTTCCCCTTTATACAATTTCTCTTAAAGGGCGCATTTTTACAAAATTCGTTTTGCTATAATCAAAATTGGTATATTTTATAGTATTTTGACATATATTTCTGAATTTGCAGAACGGAGGTGAAAAAGATGGGGAAATCATTTGTAATACAAAATCAACGTAGCTTAAATGGGGAAACAACCAATGCTGTGTTAGTAACACTAAAATCTTGGCAAAAGCTTGTGGAAACATTTGAAGAGAGGTACTACAGCTATAAAGATACATATTTAGAAGATATTCTGCAGCACATGACATACGAAGAACGTATTGCTGATGTAGAAGGCTTTGTCGAAAAAGCCAAGCCATCTTTTTCACGTCGCACAATAATGTCTACACTGGCAGAAAAAACAGGACGAAAACATAAATTATACGGTATTACGAATGCTGATCTTGAAGTATTCTTATACCTCCATAAGATATGCTATACAAACGGCGTCATTCCAAATGTAACAATACATATGATGTGGGAAGATTACAAGCAATATAAAGAAGAGCTTGCATACATTCAGCATTCTCAATTCTATATCGCTCTTAAGAAGTTAAGCATACATAACATAATCTCTATCGAAAATGGCATAGATGGCCGATATACAATTAAACTCACTCACTTTATGAATGAGGAAACAGAAAAGGCAAATCCATACGTATACATTAGTCCTGTTGTATATACAAAGGCTTTCTTTAAGCTATCTGTAGCAGCTAAGAAACTATTCTTAGACATTGCTATGCAACAACATACTGAAACAACGTTAAAGCGTTCATTGGACAAGCAGGACGAAAGAGGAAACAAAACTCACTTTGGCGGAATGTATCGTTTCTTACATAAAAAATATCCGCATCAAATCCGTGCGGTTATCGATGAATTAACAACTGCATTACCATGTACAGGGAATCCCCTATTCAAGATTTGTAAAATGCAAAAAGGTGTAAAACATACAAAACGATATACAACACTATATCTATCTATCCATCCAGACTTCTTATGTACTAAAGAAGCTGGAGAAGAACAACACAGGAATCCATTTACACCAAAAGCTACCTATTCTCGTAAAGCGAAATTTATTGAAGCAGTTCTACAAGAGATGAATATCGGTGAACTGTCTGCAGACATGAATAAGTTCATTCACGTATTAAAGTATACTTGTCATCGTCAAATCCGTAGTGTAATTCGCGGGCTTCGTGACATGGTTGATCGAAAAGAAGGATATCCAAAGAAAATTGTATATACATTGAAAAAACTATTACATCAAACATCTCAATATCAAATCCTTGATACTGCAGCGAAAGAAGGTATCTACCCTCTTATTGCACAACATATACCAAAAGAGAGAAATAGTGACCGTGAGCAAGCTGTCTTTAATTTCGGTTTACATTATTCTATGTACTCTCTACACAATATTAAGAGGATGTTCAGAAATGTGCATGCACTACTAAAGCAAAAGTTTGCGGTACCAGTGACGGAGGAATCTTATCACCGTAATTATCTAAAATACCAGGAAGAAACGTTATTTAGGAAATATGCATATGATCAGGGAGTGAATCTCCATTCATATATCGCTTTAGAAATTGAAATGCGTGAAAAACTAAAAGTTCGTGGCCATAAAGAACGCACAATTCCAAGTGATGTACGTGAGTGGTTTATCGAATCCATTGATAAACTACCCCAAGAGCAGCTGCGTGTAATTGAGCTACCAAAACAGTTTAATTTACTAGAGTTTATGCGTACCTTTGAACGCTTAATACGTGCTGGCGTATCCATAACAACTGCAGATCAGGTGCTAACCGCAATGGAAACAAAATAAGAATAAAAAGCTCTCTATTTTTGAAAAAACCGAAAGTAGAGGGCTATTCGTGTTTGTTTCATTAACCCCTCTTTTCTACTACCCTATTTATAAATATCAAATCAGAAGGACTTCATGTGAAATGGAGCTTTTTTTATACAATTCAATACAAATCTTCTTCTACTTAAATAAAATTTTCCACAATATACATTTAATATTCTTCACATGTAGGAATACATACGAATTTTTATCTACAAAAAATCACAAGAATTTTTAAAAAAATAGTGGATATGAGGAAAAAAATGACTAAATGTGAATAATATATTCTCAAAGGTATTGAAAATGCTAGTGTCATTGAATTCATCTAATAAAAATCATCAATAATAATGTGAGTTATGTTTAAATACTGATTAATGTTAACAAATTGCAACATTATCTGAACAAAATGTGGATAATTGGATGCTAAACAACGCTTCATTTACCAATTTCAAGGAAATAAATCATATTTACATGATTGAATAAATATAATGTGATTTGTATTAATTTCTTTCCGATTTCATGTAGAAACATATAATTCTCTTTCTGCTTTTTTGTAGAATTGAAAATCTAATAATCCTTGAATCTACGAAGACATTTTTTACAATTTATGATTTTTTATGCTCTCACATGAAATTTCCCCTTGTGAGAGTAAGTCTAACCCCTATTTAGGAGAACCTATAAAAGTTTTATCTTTATTTCTTTTTAATATATATAAGATATATATTTATAAAAGATTTTAATATTACTAGTATGCTTGTTAATAAAATGTCATACATGGTTGAAGATATTCAAAAATTCAGTTATAATAATAATCACTAAACACTTTATTACCCTACATTAAAAAGACAAACCTTGTCCTTATATGGATAAATAGGTTTGTCTTTTTTTAACATAAGTTTTATTTTATCTACGATTAAACATAATACATTTTGAAAATTCAAAGGGTTGTTTTTCCGTTTGAGTTTTCAAAATGCCACCAACCGAGCATAGCAAGGGCGGTAGTATCTTTTACATTGGTTTTAATAAAGTCGGGGTTAAGGATAACAGGATATATTTTAGCCTTTAATTAACTTATATAGGGATTTTACTTTAAAACAAGTATTTTCCCCCTCGCTTCAGCTTAGAAACGCTTACAGGGGAAAATAGGATCCGTATACTATTTTTTTAAAATGGTAGTTCATCATCTTTAAAATCTACTTCCTTACCAATTAATAAAATATCTTTGTCCATTATTTTATTATCATCTTTTTTGGCATTGGTATTGGATGTTGCAGGAATAATAAGTTCTATTTTTTCACATTCTACATAAGAGCTTCCGTATTTAATTTCTTTATTATTATCTTTATAAGCTCCATCATTTATTGTACCTACTACCTCAACGAAATCTCCCTTTTTTAATGAATTATATACATAATCAGCTCTAGCTCCTAAAACGGTAACGGGAATAAAATCTACATCTTTTGCGTCATTTTTTTTTATCTTTTCTTTTTTTACAGCCAATGTAATTTTAGCGACCTGATTTTTATACCAAATATCTTTTACAATCTTACCTGAAATAATTGACTTATTCATATTGCATTCTCACCCTTTTTAATTTTATTTTTATGCACTAAACTAAGTACTTAAAATAATAAAAAGCCCTATTGAGTTTTAAGAAACAAATTATTGTCCTTAAACCCAAAGGGCTTTTATTTTTACAAACGAATTTAATAGATTACATTTACTAATATTAGTATATATTTTGCTGTTATTTTTTTCTAGCATTATCTAAATTTCTTTCTAAATAGCTACAAATAAATTGTAATAGCGATTATCTTGTAAATCGACTTCTAATTTCTCCTTTAAAACCCCTTTTCTTTCAAGAGATAATTCTAAGAATTGATCATCTAATCCTGCAGTATATACTTGATCTATTACTTCTTGTTCCCCATATTTAAATTCTCTTATGTCACCGTTTTTTCCATACAAAATCCATTTCGATTCATTTAAAAATTTATATACAAATTCCCTAACACCTAGTAAATTAATCAATTCATCTTGGACATCTAAAATACAATCCAGAATAGAAACACCAGAATCCAAATGACGTCTATCTTGAATATGAATTGTAAATTGCCCAGCTGCAAACCTAGTTTTTACAAACACATAGGCATATTTTTTATTTTCTTGATTAACGTTTAATCGTAATCCTACTATTTTATTAGTTGCCTTTAATCTATCCTCTACAGCACTTACCTTTGTTTTATTATTATTCATAATTAAACCTCCCCTTAATTAATACTTAAATTCCCTCTTAAATTGTAGTGATACTATTATTATTTAGTATATCAAAGCTAAATATAGCCTGCTTTTAAGAAAGAGAGTCCCCATGTGACGCAGAAACCCTCCTTGTTTTATCAACCTGGTTGTTATATACCTTTATTTTTAGCTTCCCTAGTATCTATACCTACTTCTTCAAATAGATGATAAATTTCTTCTCTATATCTAGGTATAATTTTAAAAATTTCATCGTCTCTCAATTCAAATAATGTATTATTATTGCTGTCTTCGGCCACTATATATATTTTTTTATGCTGTTCGATAAACTGTTTGAAATATCTTACTGGTACTTCAGAGGGGATTAAAGCCATATTCCCTTCTGAATCGACGAAATATATATATAGATTCTTATCATCGTTAAATACCTTTCCCTTTACACCTTTTGTTACTATCGGATCTTTATCATTCTTGTTTTTTTCTCTGTTTTTTTTGTTTTGTACTCTCTCTTTTATCATTGTTTCGTCCACCTCCTCAATTTGTGCATAACAAAAAGAGCCTCCCGGAATATTCGTAAAAGAAAACGAAAACCCGAAAGGCTCTGTGTTATTGGTTCATAATAAAAATTAAAATAATGTTTTGTTAATTCCATTATAAGATATTTTTAATTGTTGATTCAATACTAAATTAATAAAAAAAGCACTAAAAAATAATATTATCTTTCAGTGCTTTTTTTAATAAATACTAAAGGTAATTTTCATTAATAATACCTTAGTATTTCTTATTGCTTTTTACTGATTCAATTCTAAAGATTCATTATTAAGTATAATATTAGAATCAAACAAGGATAGATTATTTGACTGAATATAATTATATTCATTTTGAGACATCTCAAATGAGGAATAATTATTATTCTTAAATCTATCTAATTCTACTGTATATACTTTTTTCTCTGCATCCGAAACTATTTGTTCAACAGTTTCTTCATCGTTATTGTGTTGCTTTTTAACTCTTTTTTCTAGAGAACGAAGTTCCCAAATTTCTTTTTTTCCAATCTGGAGAATGGAAACGTGTACAAAGTACTGTTCTTTCATTTATGTTTTCCCTCCGACATAAATACAAAGTGTTTATGACGCTCTATAACAACCATCTCCTCTCAACGCTGTTTAAGCCCCTTTTTTATTTCATCCTTTTCACATACATTGTACTAAAAATTATCTAAAATAACACTTGAATATTGCAAGGTGAACAATAAAGTTAGACAAAAAACAATTAAATTACATATAAAACACACATAAAACACATATTTAGTTCGTAAAATTAAAAGGACTGAATATTGGATATTTTATAATCGCAATATACAGTCCTTAGTATTTAAAATAATTTATATGATAGTTTTTCAAATTCTCTTTTCATTAGTTTTGCTTGTAATGTATAAAGAGGTATTCCTTTTAAAGATGCCTCTACTTGTGATTCAAAGTATGGTAAAGTTATTTCTGGACTAAGTACATCATCAAATTTTTTGTTCCACTTGTTCCCGATTGTTACGATTTTTTCATCTTTAGCTAATTGTTCAAAACCTTTTAGTATTTTATGTTGATGACTAGCAGCAGCTAAGCTTTGATAATTAGGCTCCATAATCAACCAGATTTGATTACATAATGCTAAGGTCTCTGTAGCTAACTTATTACTCCAATTATGTGAGAGGTCTACAAATGTAATTCCAGATGACCTAGAATGAAAAATTAATTCTTTTGCTTCTAGGGGAGTAAAGTCCCTATTCTTAATTGGATCTTTAGAGTTTAAATCCAGTGTGCTACTTTGACAAGGAAAAAAGTTAATATTGTCTATGGACCATCTAGGGATATATCCAAACGTTTCTGGCCTTGTTTTAATAGCTTGATGTACTTCTTCCCAATATTCATGATGTTCTTGTTCTGCATTTAGTAAGTGATACCAAATTGGGAATTCTGATGGAGTATCTAAAACGGATGAACTAATTCCATGGTCTAAAGATAAAAATCTAGTGAAATTATGAAGGAAGAATGTTGAACCTGCCCCTGGTGTTAAACTGACTACAGCAATTAAATTTTGCTTTACAGTACCCAAATTTCGATGGCCAGTATTCTCATAACCCTTTGTATCCAAGGATGTATCTTTTTTGAAAAGATTTAAAAATACATTTCTACCTTTTCCTTTATATTTATCTGCTCTTAATGTGGAGCTATCGGTTCTCTTATTTACATCCTTTTGACTGACTTCTTCCCCTAAATATATGTCTTTTTTTATATCCTCTTTATTATCATCGGATACTTGCTCTTTAACCTCTTCAACTAATTCTTTAGGGGGAATATTAGTATTAAGAGGTATATCTTGATTTAGTGTCTCCTTTTCCTTTACTACTTCAGTTTCAGGCGAATTGTCCTTGTAGTTATTTTCTTCAAGTTTAGGCTCTTCATCTGAATTATTTATTACAGCAATATTATTTTCAGAGTCATTTTTATCTTTACCGAATATTTTTGAGAATAGACCAGGTTTCTTCTTATCATTATGTACTAAAGTATCGGCTTCTTCGGTTTCTACTTCAATTGCAGTTTTTAAGACATCTTCAGTTTCTATTAATTCCGTTGACTGCTCTTCTTCTTTAAATTCAAATAACGAATTTTTACCAAATAAGTGTGATCTATATTTCGTATTTGAATTATCAACTTTTAAATGAGCTACGTTGTTATATTGAGGTGGATTTACTAGTTGCTCCACTAAAGCGTCTAAAGCAAATTGATTCGTATAAAAAATATCCAATACATTATTATTTACTAATTCACTTAAAAATGGATCTCCTTGAGGACGCTCACATACAAAAACAACTCTTATACTATCATTATATGTCTGACGGATATATTCAATAATCTCTAAAAATTTTATTTCCTTATATAAATTTTCTTCTACTTGATTCTCTTGTTCAGGATCGTAAGGAATTTCTAAATGTTTGTCGTGAAAAATTATAATGTCCGGATGGTCTTCTTCAATAACGTCAAATAGATAATTAGAACTAAATACATCATTCATACAAACAATAAATTCATTTTTTAAAAATTTGCGAAATATGCCATGTAAATCTTCATGCCCCATTGAAAGAACTATTCTTTTCATACTTTCACCTGCTTTCAAATAATATAAACTTTGATTCTACTTAATCGGTTCTGTAGTACCATAAAATACAACATTATCTTTATTTGCACGTTTTTTTAGTTGTTGTTTAATCCGATTCATATCAATTTCAGGCGTATAGAATATATCTGTAATCCCTAGCTCCTTTAATTGATCAAAAAATGTGTCATCTATATTTCTAATGCACATGTAGCAAACCCTAATGTTTTTTGAAAGGCTTTTTATAAGTTCAATTATTTTCTCATCTTTATTATCTTCATCTTCAAATTCTAAAAATTGCTCAGCAAAAATTAAGACTTCTGGTTTATATTGTGATACATAAGTATTTACATCCTCAAATTTATTAATGTTTGTTTCACAAATATCAAAGTCCCCCTGAAAATGGTCTAGGAAAAATTTATAAAAAGGCTCATATTTCATACCTAGTACGACTTTTTGCATGTAGTTCTCCACCTTTGTAAATTTACTCTATAATTATTTGAAAACTCAATTTGATAAAAAGAAGAACACCTGTATATGCATAATTCACATATATATTTTGGTGTTCTTCAAGTACCGCATCATTTAAAGAATGGCATATCAACTTGTAACAATTCTGCTTTATTTTTTGAGGCATCCGGTTTTTTTACGTAGAATGATTTAGAAAAACCATCAGACTCTACATTTTCTTCAATACAGAAAATGCAAGGCAGTTTATATAATTCTAAATTTAATTTTGTAATTATCTCTTCTGCTAGCGATAAGCAGGATACGCTTATAATTAAGGACGTTTTATGTTGACTCATGCCTTGAATTGGAAGCAGTTTATATTGCTGGTAGACTTGGTCCCATTTCATTAATCTTTCAGTTAAATATGCAATATAATCTTTAGATTGCTGAACTCTTTCTAATACAAAATTTATGTTCCCTGCTTCGGTTAGTGCTTCTATAGCTGCAAAGCTATTAATCAGTTGTGGATTGTTTAGAATACATCCCTGCCATTTAAAGCTACGTAATCCTTGTGTTTCATAAATTTGGCACTTTATTTCATTAATAGCTACATAACGTTGAATGGCACTTAATCCTAACGTCTGCCAACGAGTAGGCTCCATAAAGAACTCTTTATTAAAATAATGCTTTAAGAAAATATAACCGGCTAGTCCTAGAGTAAATGGAGATGGCGGCTTTATATCTGGATCCTCTGATGAATTAAGGTCCCATCTTTCAACAAACCCATACCTTCTAAATTTCTTTAAGCGTAGTGATACTTGGGAACGACTCATGATTTTACTCATTAATCTTTTAAGCTGATTTTCATTTACAGCTATACATTCGCCAACCATTTTCAATAAAATAACGTCTTCTTGTTCCATGTAATTGTAACTGTTCGCTTTACCTAATACTGATCCGAGATTTGTTAGAGGTTGATAATTATCGATTAGGGCAATCCCTCCAGTTATACTTGGATCGTCCCAAATTGAGATACTACCATCCTTCTTCCGAAAGTACGGATATTCAAAATTTAAAGGCACAACTTGTGGTTTCATATGCTATACCAATTCCAATTAGTTATACAAGAAACTAGTTAAATTTTTTGGTTGTTTTTTCCCTTGAGGGTATGAAAAAATAACACCTCTAGCAGAACGTTTTTCGATATTAATCTCAACAATGCGAACAGCTACAATATCACCAACAACAGGTTCCTGAACTTCACGTGGCTTAGACGCCTTAATAGTAAAGCCTTTTCCTAACTTAACAAATATACCATCACGCTCTGATACATTTGTAACTACACCCGTTGCAGTATAATTATGAGGTTCTTTATCGCGTAATTCTTCAAACGGATCTTCTACAGCAGCTTTACGACTAACTTGAATTTGTTTTGTATCTTCTTTAAAACGTTTTACTTTCACTGGAATTGTTGCATTTCTAGGAGCAATAGAATCAATATCAAATACGCGCTCATGATCTAAATCTGCAAGTTTCATAAAGCAAGGCGTACCTTCAACTTTTAAGAAAATTGTACGTGTATTTTCATTTCTTCCAGTAACAATTCCATCAAAAACTTTTTCATTAAGGGTATTTTCTTCTTCTAATTTATAGATTTCTTTTAAAAATTTCTCTTTTTTAATATCGTCTGCTTGTTTAACACTTACAGCAGCTAAATTATTTTCTTTATCAATACCTAATACAATAAATTCTTGAATAGTACCAGTGAAGCTGTTCAATGACTTATGTTCATATTCCGAGAACTCACTAGCCGGACACATACCTAAAGCTCCATCTTCAAGAGCGAAGTATACGCATTCCACATCTCTTAATTCTAATTTGCCGCCTTCTCCTGGAATATTCATTTTCTGTACATTTACGTTACGAACCATGGCTGTAACAATTTCTTTGTTTCTTTTCGCTGCTGCTAAACTATCATATACCTCTTGTTTCATTTCTTTCATAAATGGTCACTCCTTAATTGTATCTATTTTTATATATTTTTTTGTTTGTAGTAAACAACAGTTTCCTGTTCTATTTGCGTATTATATTCATAATTACCCTATATTCTAAGAGTAAATTTAAAAAAATATTTTTTTCTTTAAAAATTTTAAAATGCAAAGAAATCAATACTAGGTTATAATTAATATACTTAATAAATTAATATACCAATTTAATTATTCTAATTATTTTTATATACAGTTGTATTGAAGGAGGATTTTTTATGAAAAACAAATTTATTAAAGCTTGTACTGCATTATCTATTGGTACTCTATCTTTACTAGGAGCAGGTAGTTCCTTAACGCATGCTGAAGAGAGATTTGTAGATGTACCTCAAAATCACTGGTCATTCACTGCTATTCAAGATTTAAAAGAAAAGAAAATTGTAATTGGTTATGGGAATGGGATTTTTGGATTTGGGGATAATGTGACACGCGAACAAGTAGCTATACTAATGTACAATTACCTTCAGCCAGAAGATAGAGGGACGTACAAGAATCCTTATCCAGATGTTAATTCTCAAACTACTAATTACTCAAAACAAATTTTATCTTTAACAGCTTTAGGGGTTATTAAAGGGGACGAAAATGGAAATTACCGACCTAAGGATACTTTAACTCGTGCTGAAATGGCAGCTATACTTACAAGGGCATTTAATTTAAAAATAGCTGGTGAACTTACTTTTAAAGATGTTCCTAAAGATCATTGGGCGAAAAATGTTATTACTGCTGTGCAAACTAATAATGTTGCTGATGGAACAGGCAATAATGAATATAGCCCGAGTTTGAATGTAACTAGAGAGCAATATGCTCAGTTCGTATATAAAGCTATGAATAGAAATAATAAACCAGGTGGCAATGATGGTTCTACATCTCTTCCTGTTGAAGACATCAGTGGTAATGGAACTGGAGAGTCTAACGTTACTGATGGTGGGACACTTATTAAATAATATCTTCCGCACATAATAAAATATTTTATTATTAACTAAAAAAACGAGATTCCATTTAAGGAATTTCGTTTTTTTAGTTTTACGTATATAAGTAATTAGTTTACTTCACATTAGAACCTGAGATTCTATCTAAAAAATCAGGGTATTGTTTACCAGCAATTCTATAAAGATCTTTTATTGCAGCTCTAAAGCAATCAATAGCTTTATCTGCTTCTACCATATCAGGCCATAACTTCTCTTGTAAATCATTACTGTGTGTATAATAATTTCTAATTTTCCGGTGATCTAAAACATCTTTCCATATTCCACTATTCCAATTTATGGGACTAAATCCTTTTTTCTGAAGTATAGCGTCAATACAATTTCGATAACTACCTCTACCTAATTCATTAACACTAAGAGCATCACAACTATATGATTCTAACGCCATACATGCAGTCACAATGGACCATCTAACATATGTACCACTCATCCATTCGTCTGTGGTCTTTCTTGCTAAATCTCTTGCATGTAGAGCATCATTCCATAGATGATTATAAGGTCTTGTAATTAAATCTATTTCGATATATGCACTCATTTTATCCCTCCTGTTTTGAATACTATTAAATAATATTCAAAACATAGACCTTAATACCCTCTTATAATCATATAACTTAATTTTTATATTCATAAAATATAGAACAGTCCTCCAATAAAGAAAGTCCAAATAGGTAACACCATCAAAAATCCATTTATGAGTCCTCTGAAAAATCCTAGCCCATCATCATTAGTAAACTCATTCTCTGCTTCTCCACTCATAGTGATATTCATCCCTATCTCCCCTTTTTAATTCGGTTATTTAGATAAAAGTACGTAAATACTTTCTATAGTTTTTGAATGCAATAAATCATTTAATGAATTGTTTGAAATTATATCCAAGTTCATTATTAAATTTTTATCATTTAATGCAATACCTATACAATTTACTAAACGCTTAGTTGGTCTGAGCGTTTGTTCTGCAGCTAGATCCACTCTCATGCAATCTTGTAGTTGATACAACTCATTAATAGCAAGAGTAATGGTGCTAACTCCATTTGAATATGCCTTTCCAACTTCTAATAATTTGATTAATTCTTTTTTGTTAATTTTTAAACAAACATTATCACTATCTTCATACGGATATATGAACGAAGGTAAATCTATCAAATAACTTGTCGCAATGAAAATATCTTCTGTATCAATTTCTTGTAATAGTTCTACAACTGCCTCTTGTTTTAGCATAGCACTCACCTTAACTTTTTTTTCCAGATGTACATTATTATAATCATTGTTCAAATGAATTTTAACAACGAAATTTTTATTTATAACTTAAATAAATTATGTATTAAAAACCTTTTAAAAATAAAAAAGGCGAACACATATTATTAAATGCGTTCGCCTTAATGTTTAATATAATTAATAGAGTAGCTTCTATTATTTTTTTTCGAAGTATTCAAACGTTCTAGATTGGGTATCGTATTTTATTCTAAATTGTTGTGTTATTCCAAAACTACCTTTTTTTCTAACTAGAAACCAAACATGCCCATCACCTATGCTTTCTAATTGCAAATCTTTATGTCCTTTTGTTTGTTTTAATTGTTCTCTCGCACTATTAACGGACTTTCTCCATGAATATCTGTTTAATTTAGGCAACGTTTTGTTTTTCATTAAGCTCACCCTATCGTTATTTATTCTAATTTTCTTTTAATCATTTATAATTAAAAATATATTTATATTTATCATATACTAAGTCTTAGTATTTCTCTTTTATAAATTCATATAACTAAAACCTTATTACTTTTTAAGAAACAAACTATAAAGTAACAGAATTGTGTTAAGGGGTCAATTATATTCTTTATTAAAAATATATATACTATTTTCTTTTAGTATTTACCTGTCTTCTTAATTATTTTATTTTATTTTAACTTTCTTAAAGAATTAAGTGTTTAAGAATGCTCTATATTTATTTCTTTTAGCTACACATAACTAGGGGAGATTAGATCTAACGAGTACCTCTGCAAAAGGAGGTGGAGCAGCATTTCCACATCTAACATCTTGTTATACCTTTGAATATCGATTAATCAATTACTAAACCATAATTAATTAGGTCCTCTACCTGATTATTATTAAAGTATTTTATATGGGATATTATCCAAACCGTTTGTTTATCTGTTAAATAACCACATATTATACTCACAAAAGAGCTTTCCCCCTCACTCCCAGCATCAATTCTTAAATATTGATCTCTCACTTTATCTTCATAAGCAGCTGCACAAGTATAATGCTCATACAAATTGCAGTGAAGAAACTCTCCCGTAGGGCTTAGCCATCCATTTATAACAGGTTCATTTTTACTTGTAAGTATCATATAATCGCATCCCCCTCTTTTCTATTGGTTATATGGATATCATTATAAGATACCACTTATTTTTTCTCTTTTTTAAATTTAATTAATAAAAGAAAAAAACACCCAACAGTAGGTAATTTACCTAGTTAGGTGTTTTATATAATTGTTAAATTCTAGTTTTACTTTTTTAATAACTTCGAAACTTCTTTTTTATTAGTGTTGCTTATACAATTAATATCCATTAGCAGTAGAATAGTATTACGGAGCGTCATTTAAGTGAGTTTGTCATGTAACTCAGGAATATAAAATGCAAATGAATTATCCTGTATAACATACCCCTTAATTAAGGATGAAAGGGACTCTTCGTAGCATTGATTGAAACTACTAACAAAATTTAAAAAATACTCGATTTCTACATGATCAGTTTCATTAGTTTTCTTATTTACTCGTATAATATTTTTCATTAGTACCTACTCCCTTACTATTACTCTTCCTTTGAAAAAACAAAATAACCAAAAATGTTTGCTGCAACCCAAAGAAAGACTAAAATTTCTATAAAATCAATAATGTTGCGCATATATATTCCCCTTTATTTTTTGTTTTATATATAAATCTATACAAATCGTAAACATGCAAAAAAGCCCTCTAAGAGATTGTTAAGGTAAAAATACCATTCACAGATCCCCAAGAGGGCTTGATTATTATTTGTGATAATAAAAAGAAAAAATACTTGTAATGCTTATAGTATATCAAATAGTTTTAGAGATTTGTAACTTTTTATATGAATTAGGAACACGAATGATGGGTAACGTATATACGTAACTTATATACGTTACCCATTTGTAATACTTATTAAAAATAGTATTTAGATACGTTACCTATTTTCTATACTATTATTAATCAGTCTTATTTCCTATATTAGAATGTTACACTATCATGAATAAAAAAAAGCCTAGCTATGATTAGCTAGGGATGTAAGGGTTTCACCTCATAATTGTAATTATGATTAATGTTGAAACGAAACAATAATAAATAGTCGCATGACTATTTAAAAAGAGAGTAGTTAAATTGTAATATAATTCTACAAATTTGTAAATATATCTATTTATATTTTTGTTATATTACGATATATTGTAAAATACTTCTATTTCCCCCTGTTTACTGCCAAATGCTATTTATATCTATATATTGATATAAATATAAACAAGAAGTTATTTCTCCTCTGACAACTCATACCAGGATATTTTCCAACCTTTTTCAGTATCTTTAATGTGGTAGTTAATATCTATGGTCTTATCTAATTTTTCATCCCCTTTAATTTCATTACTGCCTATTATCTTTTGTTTAGTATTCACTATCCAAGTAGTCTTATCTTGCTTTTTAGTATCCAGAGTTATTATTTCAAACTTAGCCTTTGCATTGCTCATAAAGAGTGCTGCTGCGGGGCCTACAGAAGTATTATCTTGGACAGTAGCAGTAAGGGTACTTGTATATTTGTGATGATCTCGTTCATTTAATGCATTAATATTTTCCTTAACTACTTTTTCTACTTGCCATTGATCCCATTTGAAGAAATATAGGACTGAAATGATCAAGAATATAACACCAAAAATAAAAATAATTTTTTTCATTTCCTCACCTCGTTCATAATTTTATCATTATATTGGCATGCTATCTTCTTTATTTTTTACATATCCAATGTATTACTTCTTACCATGTTTATTAAGATATTTCTAATTTGCCATTTTCTAATATTGTCTGTTAATATATCTACATAAATCATTACTTTTTATTTTATATAACATTAACAAGACAGACCTTTTGGGTTCGTGAAATCTAATTAATAAATTAGTAGCGAATCAAAGAGGTCTTTTTTTGTTGTCCTTTTGTAATACAGGATATTTAATTCGAGCAAAACTTAGGAGGAAATTTAATGAATTTAATAGTAGGAAGCATTGTGAAGATAATTAATAAAGCTAAATGGGAAGGACATGCTGGTAGAATCGTTTCTATTGATGACTCATTAATTCTACCATACCGGGTTGCCTTAAATAATGGTAAGCATAATAACTATGAAGCAGGACAATTAAAGATATCTAATGAGCATCCTAAAATACATATAAACGCTAATGATATTAGAGGTAATTCTCTAAGGATAGATTTTTATACGGCTTCTATAATTAATACCGATGATGGAACGTCAATAATTATTCCAATCAAAGAAGATGATTTTGAGTTAGTAACTGTACAAACCAATACAATCTATTTTGAAACAAGTTTAGTTTAAAAATTGTACTACTAATAGATAGGAACTTAATAATATACTGTGAATTTAAATAAATTGTGAGAATAAACCTTTAAGGAACGAAGAACTATACTTTCGTGATCTTGAGGTTTTTTGTTTATATGTCGGGGTGAAATAATGAGTGATTCTAAATGTGATATATGTATATATCAAAAACTTGAATATAATAAAAACACTATTTCCAATGATTTTTGGATATATTCATGTGTGAAAAACAATAAATGCAATAGCGAGATACCTTATTCATGCGTAGAATTTGAGGAAATAATAAAACAATGTACAATTTGTAAAGCAGCTGTTCCAATAAGGAAAAGAATTAAAGGCTGCTATTGTTCATATATTTGTTTAGAAAAGGATGTAAATATAATTAAAAGTGCATTATCGCGACTGCATGGGCAATTGGCACTTGAAAAAACTAAATTAATTAATGAAAAATGTTCACCAATTAAACATAGCTTTATTAGTAATAATATACAAGAACTCTATAGATATATTGAACATAATGAAAGGCTGTTGGAGATTATAAAAATAGAATGAAATATATAGTTAAAATTAAAAGAGTCCATCTTGTAAATAATAAAATGGACTCTTTTTCTAATACAATATATTCTTCATAAACGACTATTATTAATAATACCCTACTCTTAAGGTTATGGAAGAAACCTATATATTCTCAGTTTCTTCCTTCCATAACTCTTCGTTTTGTTTTGCCTCTACCATCGCACGTAAAAATATAACTGCTTTTTCTGTATCCTTAGCATTATAAAAATCCGTTAAATATCGTTCTTTTCGGCCATTTGTTAGGTACTTAGACTCTTTTATAGATTCTATTTCTTTTTTAGTTATCAGTTCCATTACCGTTATGTGGTAGTATACGTTTTTCTTTCTAAAATATAGTGCTATAAAAAAGAGTATACTTGCTATTAATATTAATAAAACATCAACATACAGATTTTGAATATTTAATAGTACGGTTAATATCGCTACTAATAGTATTATAAGAAGTACTGCCATTGTCTTCTTAACCTTTTTACCATACTTTATTTGCTTATCTAACAAAAGATCAACCTGTTCCTGGTGTTTAAATTCTTCTTTTACTGTCATTATCTAAAGCTCCTTACTCCTTATTTACCTATCAAAATTATACTATTAATTTACATAAAGACTAAGCCTAGTATTTTTCTCTGTATTTACTATAACTTTTAAGAGCTGTATTCTTTGCTTTACGTCCTTATTATCAAATTCAGTAATGTAGCTCTCTTTTTGATCGTTAGATAAATATAAAGAATCTTGAATGGACTTTTTTGCATTTTGATTCAATACTTCCTCAATTTCATTAATAAAGTACATATGCCTTTTAAATGAATATATATGAACACAAATATTTACTAACAATACAATAATGATACCTCCAAAAATAACAGCATTCTTATAGCCTTGAGATAATAAGATTGCCATAATGATTGCTGCAATAGCATTTATATCACTACAAATGGTTCTTAAGTCTTTTGATTTATTTTCTTTAATTTTTAATTGTTCAATGATTTTATTTAATAATTGTAACTCCATACTTGTCCCCTCTTTATGTCACTTAATTGTAAAACCGAAACCCCCTTATTAATAGTTGGTTTCGGTTCAATAGGATAAAACGTTATCTACTTAGTAAATCTTTTCTAGCGTATCGATACCCTTAAGTCTCCCTGTATCATCATACAAAAGTGTAAGTTTATATATTCCTTTATCTGTTGTTACCTTTTTGTAATCCTCTATATCTTCTAAAATAACTTTATCCACCTGTGTTTGTAGTTTATCTGCTACTAATTTGTATTGTTCTACTTGATTATTTTCCTGTATTTTAGCTTCTTGTTTATATGACTCTATAATAGCGGCATCAGCAGAGCGTCCTTCACTATAAATAAAATAACAGGATACGCTACCGAGCATCACACTTATTGTAATTAAAGTTCCTTTTATCCAAGAGTCCCTATCCATCATTGTTACTATGCCGTGTATCACTAGGATAATCAAAATAATCATTATAAACATACTCAACAAACTTAACAATGAATACATATCATCACTCCCCTCAATTAATTTATATATATTATTTTAATGTTTTTATTCCTAATGAAAAAGCAGTTTAATAGAAATCTGCTACTTTTTCACATTGTATGTTTAACAATATTTTATATTCTTATAAACACGTTCTTGTGTCCCTTTACTTGCTACAAAAATTAAAATACCTTTCTGACATAAATATTCAAGATACATACATACAAAAGGATATACCTTAGACTTTTCAGTAGAAAAATACAGCTTTGGTGTGCTACATTTTTCAATTAGTTCGTTTACTACATCAGTGGCTCTAATTTCTAATTCATTTTCTACATACCAATTTAACTGTTCCACTTCTATGTATGTTAGTCCATTAATTCTTTTATCAGTTCTATAATTATCTATTAAATGTATTGGAACCCCTACTACTTTTTCACTATTACTAGAATACTGCTTCGCTTTTCCTGGCAGGGTTTGTGTCGATTCATCATCAAATAAAGATAATTGATTCATTTAATTACCTCTTTCCTAATTAATTGATAATAAAATTAAAAATCTTATACATATTAATGGATTTAATATTAATCAATAGTTAAAACTTGATATTCATTAACAGTAATAACAGTTGTATCATCGTGAATGTTATACACTAGCGGGGAACCTGTATGGCCATGTAAAAATAACTTAGGTCTATCCCTTAATAAGTAATTTGAATATTCTTCAAAACCTCTGTATAAATCTAATTCATCCTCTGGCTTTGCCCAACGTGGATTAGCATGAGCTACAAAAATATCGACTGGACCAATTTTATCTAAGAAGGTACTTAATTCTTGTTCGGTAAATTGATTAGCAACTTTATTATTATCAGTATAAATTGGTACTCCACTAAATCCTGCAATAATATATCCTTTAACATTTACTACATTACGATGTAAAGATTTGATATTTGTATCATGAAAAGCATCTTTACTATCATTTTCACCTAAAACCCCGTATATAGGAATATCTTTGAAAAAATGTTCAATAGAATATAATGCCCTTTTATGTATATCACCTAATAAGAGTATGAGATCAGGTTTTACTGCTAATAGCTCATTTTGTTCAACTAGTTCTTTTATGCCTCCAGTTGTATTTGAAAACACGATAATTTTCATATTATTCCTCCTACTATTTTATATTATTGTTATGTAGATATATTATATTTTCATAAATCTACTGGAATTATAACACAGTGTTAATTTATCTGCTTTTTGAATAAATTGGGGAGCAGCTGAACATAATAATACTAAGAATAATAATATAAATTATAAAGATAATAATAAAATACATTAGTTACTGTAATGGAGAAGAAATAACTAGTTACAAATGCAGACAGTTCAATAGGTAGAACACTATATCTATTTATTGGATAATATAACTGTTCGATCCTAGTGAACTACATATCAATAAGAGAAAGAAATAGTTGATAAAGGCAAAGATTTTAAGAATAAAATAATTAATATCTGCTATAACAAATTTTTTTCATATACAAAAAAAGGTAAAAAGGTGTCTAATATCACAATTTACGATATATATATCAATTATTTGCAGTAGATTGCTGTCAAATAAGGTGTTTTTATATACAGTATATATATTTATAAATGACAAATAAGCGTTTAAATAGTAGATTTTTAAACGCTTAAAAAAGACAATAGTAAATAACCCTCTAATATGAGCCGATTTTTAAAAAAACTTTTTCTGAATTAATTTTTAACAATACTATTAAACATAGCTTTAACATCAATTGTTTTTTTATTATCCGGGTGTATAGAAGTAGTATCTTCTTTTATATTGTTTTCAGTTGTTAAATTTCTTTGTGGTAATTTTTGTCCAAATTCACGTTCAAAATTAGGATTACTTAACTTGTATTCTTTAGCAAGTTGATGAATGTAATCTTGCTTCAACCCTTTTTGAATATTTTCATCATAAATAGTATTTAAACGACTAAAATATATGTCCCAAGCTTTATTTCTTGAAATAGTTGTCTTTATTTCAGTATATGTAGAGATTTCAGATGCAATATTAATAACCTCATCATCAATACCTGCAGTTGTAATAAAGTTAATATACGGCTCACTTTCTTCTACTAAAGAAAGGATATCCATAGATTGTAGATAATCTACTTTCATTTTTTCTAATTTCTGAGTTAAAGTCATACGAATAGCAGGCATTACATAGAAGTTTAAAATGTAATTTCCGAATTTCCCTTCACGCATTAATCGCGGGAATATAAAAGATTGTTCTTGGAAAAAGCGTTGTAAGCTGTCTCTATATAACTGTACGCCATATTTTCCAAAATTATCGTATAGTTTCTTTTTCGTCATATGTATCTTTTCTAAAGACGATTGTTCAAATTGCTCTAGATCATGACCGTGTTTTATTGCTATGTCACGTAAATCACGTAAAGTAGCAAGACGCTCCGGTTCATATATAGAGGTAACATTTTCCCTTTTTACATGTTTTTTAGCAATACGAACACGTATTACATGGGATTTTTTTTCATCACATGTACGTTTCTTACGATTTAATTCATTTAATTCACAATACACCTCAAGTAACTCACGTACATTCTCTATATCACTTGTTAGCAGGTGTTTCTTTCCATCATGAGTGAACTCGATTTCGATAAGCCCATTTTCAATTAATAACACTAGTACATTTAATAAGTCCTTAAAATTATAGAAATATCTAAGAATAGGATTATTAGTTGCTGTTACATAACCACGTTCAATAGCAAATCTATGCCATTCACCAGGTAGTTGGGAAGTTAGAATATAATATAAAAATTGTAAAGGTCTTTTGTATAATTTCTTGAATTGCTTGTCTTGGAAAAACTTATATAGACTAATATAAGTAAAACGTGTAGGTCTATGGTCAATGTGAATTGCCATATTATTATAGTAGACACCATCTTCTTTATATATACAATTGGCCTCTTCTAAATCTTTAAAAGCAGTAGGAATACAACGGGTAGACATTAGCTCTTGTTTACGGATATCTTCTTTATCTATATATATTCTTCCATCGATATCAGTAACCATAGCTAGAGGTGCTATTAATCTTGTAGCAATAGTTGAGAGGTTATTTTTCAAAGCATGCTCACGTAGTTTGCTTCTATTTAACATATAGGTTGTACTTCCCTTCTAATAAAAGCAAAAGGACCAGCAAAACTTAACTTTGAAAAGTAAAAAATTGGTCTGAAAAATATACAACAAATCATAATCTGCACAACAAATAAACAACAAATAAATGTTGAAAAGGCATAACAAATAGATTATAATTTAAGTATCGAAAATTTTTTCAAGTTAAAAGTTTGGTCGCTTTTAGCTTTATTTTTTATTTTGGTCTTGCCTCCATGTGAGGCTCTTTTTTTTGGTCTTTTTTTACTAAATGGTCAGTTTTCTCTATATATACGACAAAAACACACCTTCAATTGAAAGATGTGTTGGATATGTACGATAGTTATTAATGTTATGTTTATATTAGGTACATTATCCTACATCTTTACGCATACACAAATAAGCAAAGATCTCGTACTTTAAATTTATACTCACAACAAAATTAATTTGGTCGATTTGTTGGAAAGCATAAATTAGTCCAAAATCTTTTTAAATAGGCTAATCATAAGTTTAATCTAGTTTTAACGTTTTTTCAAGAAGTTATTTCAAGTAATCTAGTTAACTATGTAAAATGCTTTTTAGTATAAATAAAAGAATTTATCTATTAAACATACCTTACAATGACAACTATTTAATGTAAATAATAATTTTATAATATATAAATTAAAAGTTTTTTCTACTTT